>JBKJUN010000516.1:0-3508 GCA_046590555.1 Bryobacter sp.
CTTCCCTGCCCTTGGTAGCCACCAACTGCTCAGTCACCGTAAACTCGGCCTGAATCCGGCGGCTTTCCCGAATATACGGATACATCGCGAGCCCATCCTCAGTTCCTGCCTGATCATGTCGCAACCGAAGCCCCGGCCACCCTGCCTTGCCATCGGCGCGAGGAGCTTCCGTCTGCATCCAGTACAAAAGCGAAAGACTCAACTGCTTTCCACCCCGTAAATGCTTCGCAGCCTCTGCCTCAGTCCCCCCATGCAGATTCCCCAACCAGTAATCGTTCTGCGGCCAGTTCACCAAACTGATATCCGCATCCTCTTCCAAGTTCACAAAGTTCTTGCGACGACGGATCCGCCGGTACAACCAAAGATTCAGAGGTGCATTTGCCTTGCCCGAATCCTCGCGAGGATCAAAATCGACAACCCGCTTCTCAAGCGTAACCGGATTACTCATATGCCAGGCCAGCAGCTTGCCCGGCCAGGCAGGCTTCATCGCCGGCACATAATCCCGCCAAAACGCATAATCCTCGGGCTTCGAGATTACATGGTTCTCGCCATCCCGGTAATCCATTGCAAAGCACACAGTAAACGACTGAATATTCTCCGGCTGCGGCGCAGAAGGCGCACTAGTCTCACCCGTCTGCCCCCGGCTCTCAGCCCCAGTGACAAACTCACACTTCGCCAGCGGCAACAAATCCCCCTGCTCTGTAGCATCCACAAAATACGGAGCTGCAATCGTAACCCGGTGCTTGTCCAGCACATGCTCGATAGTCACAGCCAATACCCGGTCCCCACCAACGGCCACCGCAACCGGACGAAACTCCGTCAGCAGCGTCAACTGGCCACTAGACACATAAGGCGCAAGCAACCCCTCCAGCACAGCCAGTGAAACCTTCGGCTCATGAGTCATCCCACTCACCGAACCCCCACCCGGGTTAAACGGCGTTTGTGATCGAGCTTCTTCCGTCAAAGAAAAATGACTCCTGTAATACCCCCGAACAGCCTCACGATAATTCCGGTAAGCCCGAGTCCCCCCAAACATCTCCATCCAAATATGCTCATCCGGTGGAACCAGTTGTGAGGTCAATTGCCCGCCAACCCACCGGCATTCCTCAGTCATCACAACTCGCCGGCCTTCTCGCAAAGCCCCAAGAGCAGCCGCGCACCCGCCGGTACTTCCGCCAATAATAGCGATCTCAGTCTTGAGTTCTTTAGGACGAGAATTTGCGGCAACAGTAGTTGCCGCCAGTCCTGTCAGGGTTGTCTGTAAAAAGCTGCGTCGTTGCATGGTCCAGTTCGCTACCAGACCATCATGCCACTACGCGCGCGGTCGAATCGATTCTCTACGCGTTCCATGACAGAAGCTTACTTTTTTCTACTCGTTCCCGCGATATTTCCATTCCAAATCCAGGCCGCTCCGAAAGCTTTATATGACCATCTCTGGGTATCAACGGATTCACATCAAAGTGATAGTACGAAGCCATTTTCAGCACTAAATACTCACTGAGCGGGCAAGTGAGCGGAGATTCACTAGCTACAACATGTAGGGCGGCGTGAAGATTATGTCCATGCGGAATTACCGGCACATCGTAGATGCTGGCAAGCGTACAAATCTTCTTCAGCTCACTCACCCCGCCACACCACTCCGGGTCTGCTTGCACAACCCTCACCGCATCGGCCTTCAAAAACTGATGCACTTCCCAACGCCCATAAAAATGTTCACCCGTAGCAATCGGCACCGATGTCGACGCACTCAATCGCGTGTATGCATCCACCTTCTCACTCGAAAAAGGCTCCTCCAGCCACCTCGGCCGCAACCCCTCTACTTCCTTGCACCACTGCAACGCATAAGGCAGATCCCAACCGTTAAATACGTCAAACATCATCCCTCCGCCACTCCCGAGGCTTTCCCGCAAAATCTGAGCAACACGCACATTCCGCGCAAACCCTGCAGCCCCAGACCCCGGTCCATCAGCCAAAAACCACTTCTGATTTCGAAATCCCTGCGCCAGCAATTCCTTAGCCCGCGCCGCCACCTTCCCTGGCTCAAGCGAAGACCCAAGACAACTCCCATAAACTTCAACCGAGTTTCGTGACGGCCCACCCAGCAATCGATACACCGGAGCCTGAAAATACCGTCCCCGCAGATCCCACAGCGCATTATCCACCGCGCTGATCGCCATCATGAAAATCCCACTCCGCCCATGCCGGTTCAACCGCCACAACTGATCCCATGCCACATCCCCGGCCAGCGCATCCTTGCCGATCAGAAAGCCCCGGATCTGCTGATCAATCACGATCGCCGCCTCACGATCCACCGGCCCATACAACCCCTCAACCCCGCCGCTAGCCTTCAGTTTCAGATAGATCGCAGTCGTCTTCTGAGGCCCCTTCTCAACAACGGGCCCATCCCGGTACTCCTTCGGCCGATAAGCATCATACGCATGCAGCGGCTGCACCTGATACTGCCCGTTCACCCCACGTTCAGCCTCCCGTGTGCCCTGGTACTCCCACAATTCCAATGCCTCAATCCGGCATTTCGATTCCTGTGCCTTCAGAGCAAATCCACCAGCCATCAAACCAAGTGCGGTGCGTCGTTTCATTCCGGCAATTCTATCAACGACGCTGGCTCATCTCCTCGGCACTCAACACCGGAGCAGCAATCGTGATCGCAAGCCCCAGAATCGTAATCGCACCCGCTACCCAAAACGTAGTCTCGATCGCCCCAGCCATCCCCACCTTCCCCACCTGCCAATTCAGGAAAGCACCCATCACACCCACCCCAACACTCCCACCGATACTGCGCGCAAATTGAATCGTTGCCGTCGCCGAACCCATCGATTGCCGCTCCACCATCATCTGCACCGCGATCAACAGTGCCGGCACCGTCATCCCAAAGCCTGTTCCCATACAAAGCATGCTCCCAATCAACAGCATCTTCCCGGAATCCACATGCAACTGCGACAACATCGCACTTCCTAACACCACCATCACCATGCCCCAGATCGCCGGATTGCGATAGCCAATCCGCAGCATCACCCGCGCACAAACCGCACTCGAGATCACCCAGGCCAGCAGCAGCGGCGTAAGCGTAGCCCCAGCCTCGGTCGCACTTTTCTTCTGTACTTCCTGAACAAAAAGTGGCACATAAGCTGTCACTCCGTTCAACACCCACCCAATGGCGAGCGAATGCAAAATCGTAACCGTAAACAATCGCCAGCGAAACAGCGCCATCGGCAACACCGGATCCGGGCTCGATTTCTCCACTCGCCACAGCCAATACCCAAACACCCCCGACAGAGCAATCAATGCCCAGCCATACCAAGCCGTCACATCGATCAGTCCCAACAGAAGCGACACCGCCGCCAGCGTCACCAGAATCGCCCCTGGGTAATCGATATGCGGCTTACCCTCAGTCAGCAGATGACGATCCTCCCACCAATGCCAGACAAACCAGGCAGACAGGATACCGAACGGAATATTAATATAGAAAACACTTGGCCAACCTACCCGG
>JBKJUN010000651.1:0-1849 GCA_046590555.1 Bryobacter sp.
CTCTGTAGCCTTTGGCTCAAACACAGTCCAGCAGATCTCTGGCCGCACCAAACTCGATGCCGCCGAGCTTCTCGACAACACCTCAACCGAAGACTACGGCAACGCCCTCTGCACTGCTCTTTTTGCCGATGAAAAAGTGCGCCAGGCATGGCATTCCGCCGAAGCCATCGCCAAAGCGATAGGAGCCAAACTGCGCCTCCGTCTTCTCATCGATGCCGAAGCCACTGCGCTCCATTCCATCCGCTGGGAAACCATGTCCCTCTTTCAGGGTGCCGACTGCTGGTTCTCCCGCTACATCGCCAGCTACGACGCCAAGGCCACAGTAGCCCGGCCTAAGAGCCGCCTCAAAGCCCTGGTCGTAATCGCCAACCCAACCGAACTCGCAAACGGGATCGGCGAGATGCAAGCCGTTCCAGTTGAAGCAGAGGTAGCCAGGGCCACCGCCTTCTTCAAAGGCATCCTCAACAAAGAACCAGACATGCTGGCCTCAGGTGGCAAAGCCTCTCTGCCCGCCATCATCGATCATCTCCAGAACGGCTACGACATCGTCTATCTCGTCTGCCATGGCGCCCTGATCGATGACACTCCAACCCTGCTCCTCGAGAAGTCCAACGGCCAGGCCGACTTCGTAGAAGCCAAAGACCTCGTCCAGGCGATTCAGCATCTCGACGCGCCACCCAGCTTGATCGTCCTCGCCTCCTGCCAGTCTGCAGGCACTGGCGACACTGAAAACGCATTGACCGCCCTCGGCCCCCTCCTGGCCGCCGCTGGAGTCCCAGCCGTCCTCGCCATGCAAGGCAAGATCTCCATGAGCACCGTCGCCGAGTTCATGCCCAGATTCTTTGCTGAACTCAAAGAAGACGGCCGCATCGATCGCGCCATGGCTATCAGCCGCTGCGAGATCGCCCGCAACCATCGAGACCACTGGATGCCAGTCCTTTTCATGCGCCTCAAAAACGGTCGCCTCTGGGAAGACTACCGATAGCTCAACTGAGCACTCACCGTCGCCGCCTCCATCGCCACTGTCCGTATCCAATAAGCATTGAACCCAGCCGGGAATCGATGGTCCATACCCTTACCTGGCGCAACCGTAAACGTCCGGTAGCTAACCCAATCCGCACTCCCGCTGAGATCCACTTCAACCCGCACCGCCAATGGCCCAGCCCCCTGATGCGACATCTTCAATAACTTCTGGTCATAACCGGTAAACAGATAAGGGTCTGACGCAACCCCAGCAGCAACAGTTGTATTCATCCACGGCCCACCCTCACCCACCGCCTTCCCAAACTGCCAAAGGTCATCAGAAGCCCCAAGCCAAAGCTTTTCGTCAGAGCCAACAAACATCCCAGCCGGCAAACTCATCTCCGGCAATCCGCTCAGAACAGTCAACCCGCGCCAGGAACAAAAGTCCCGGATCGGCAGGTTATGAGTAGACACCGGACGCACCATCGCAATCCCACCGGCATTATTCGAAGGCAACTCATAAAACGTCCCATGCGCAAGCAGCAAATCCCGCTCCGTACTCACTTCGCGAGCCACCCTGCACCCTTCCACATCCTGCTTGCTCTTGGGCAACCGCCAACGCTTCCCCTTCTCATCCACATAAATCACAGACGCCGCATCCACCTCAATAGCGTGTTTCGGAGGCGACAACTTCTCCGGCATCTTGGCATCCTGCACCACCTTCAAACGCAACTCCTCATCCAGCTCATAAACCGAAGTCTCTGTGCCCAGCAGCAACGTGCGCTTGTTATCCCCACGAGCCCAGATCAACCCACCACCCTTGCCAGCCGGCCGCACCGGAGCCAACTTCCGCAAATCACGATTGGCGTTCTTTCAGTTTGCCAAT
>JBKJUN010000782.1:0-1941 GCA_046590555.1 Bryobacter sp.
AAACCTGATTACTGGCCATGCGGTGTCCGGGGTACAGGTGGCGTGACTCTAGCCTTGGCTCTGATATGGAACTTGAGAACCTATCTGGCGGTGACAAGGGAAAAGGCACAAGCGGAATCCCCGCGAGGCCGAAAGTACCAATACGCCAGGTAGGGGCGGATGCGTTTGGTCGTATGAACTGGCCCATAGTAGTGATGAAGCGGGGTAATGCCCGTGGAGCGAAGGGGACGGGCCATTCGAGTCATGGTCGATTTGGTCAACTGGCAACAGGAGGAACCGACGGATTGTGGCAGGGGGCGGCAGCTCTCTATGAATGGCACGAGCCGTGTGACTGGAGACAGTCAAGCACGGTTCTGTGAGAGGCTCGGGGTGAAATTCCCCGGGCCTACTCGGCGGCGGTCAGCGATGATTGTCCCTACCGCGACACTTGGCTCCACTTGGCTCATGTGGCAGCGACAAATCAATTTGCAGAAATTGACATACACAACTGAAGATGATATGAATTCCCGCGTAAGACCATTTTTAGGGGGTAGCATGAAAATCAGATCTTTCTGCCTGTTATTGCTAGTATGTGGCACTGCATGGTCTCAGGCAGTGACCGCAAACCTGGTGGGGACAGTAACGGATACGAGCGGGGCCATCATACTAAAGGCTTTGGTATCTATTTTTGAAATCAATACGGGTTTAGCTCGCAAGGTGACCACCAATGACGATGGACTTTACCGCCAGCCCTACCTACCGCCAGGACTCTACCGGGTGGAAGTCGAGCGGCAGGGAATTAAGAAATTCAGTCGCGACAAGATTGATGTGAATGTGGCTAGTACGTTGCGTGTGGATGTGGTGCTGGAGCCGGGACAGGTCAGCGAAGTAGTGTACGTGACGGCGGAAGCTCCACTTCTGCAAACTGATCGCGCGGATGTTAGCCGGGCAGTTACAGGGCAGGCTGTAAGAGAATTGCCTGTGCCCAATCGAAGCTTCCAGGCGCTTGTAGGCTTGCTGCCTGGGGTCTCTGTGCCAGTAGCCAACTTCACTGCACTGGAAGATCCGCAACGAACGACTTTCTACCAATCCAACGGTCAAGGTAATAGCGCGAACAATGTTCAGGTGGACGGAGTAGACAACAATAATCCAACTCTTGGGTTGACAATCTACATTCCCCCGGCCGAGGCCGTGCAGGAGGTGAACATCTCGACTTCCAATTACACGGCTGAGTTTGGAAGAGCTGGAGGAGCCGTGGTGAATGTGATCACGCGAGGTGGCAGCAATCAATTGCACGGGGCCTTCTTCAATTTCTTGCGAAACCGCGAATTGCGGGCTCGCAACTTCTTTAACTTTGTGCCTCAGGCAAAGCCCGCTCTGGCGCGCAATCAGTATGGTGCGACGCTGGGAGGCCCCATTCGCAAGAACAAGACATTCTTCTTCGGATCATTTCAGGGAGTGAATCAACGGCAGGCGACCACACAGTTAGACACGATTCCAGTGAGTGAATGGCGGGGAGGGAATTTCTCTGGTGTTCCAGGATTGACCATTTACGATCCAGTCAGTGGCAGCGCAGATGGGACGGGACGGATACCCTTTGCCAACAACACGATCCCAGCGAACCGGCTGCATCCGGTCGCACGGATTCTGACCCCGCTCATTCCATCCACCAATGTTGCGGGGTTGAATAACAACATCGTTGGCAACGTACCCTTTACGCAGGATGGAGTTAACTACGATGGCCGTGTCGACCACAACTTCAATGAGCGCAATTCAATTTTCGCAAAGTACAACTACTCGCCATCCGAAGTTGCTCAAGGCGCCTTGTTGGGTGCACGGGTTGGGGATGGGGTACTGTCTCGTGTGCGGACTCATACCGTTTCGTTGAATTTTACAAGGCAATGGTCGCCGTCGCTGCTGATGGAAGCGAGGGCTGGCTACAACCGCTATTTCGCTGATGTG
>JBKJUN010001064.1:0-6791 GCA_046590555.1 Bryobacter sp.
ATGGAGCGTGGCCAGGCCGAGCTCGCCCCCTTCATGGCCGGCATCGAAGACTACGTCCGCGACGTCGTAGGAAAAGTAGGCGACAAACCGATCAGTCTCGCCACTACATCTTCGACCGCATCCACGATCAAAGAACCTGCGCCCGTGCCTACCGAACTCCCCGACATCCTCCACCAATCCTTCGGCTTCAGCGAATTTCGCCCCGGCCAGGAAGAAGTCTGCCGCGCCGTCGTTGAAGGCCACGACGCCCTCCTGGTCATGCCCACTGGGGCGGGGAAGTCTCTTTGCTACCAACTCCCCGGCCTGGCCCGCGGCGGCACCACGCTAGTCATCAGCCCCCTCATCGCCCTCATGGAAGATCAGGTCGCCAAGCTCCAGCAACTCGGCTTTGCCGTAGAGCGCATCCACTCCGGCCGCGACCGCGCCGCCTCCCGCCAGGCCTGCATCGACTACCTCGCCGGCCGCCTGCAATTTCTCTTCATCGCCCCAGAGCGTCTCCGCGTCCCCGGCTTCCCCGAAATGCTCGCCAAGCGCAAGCCCTCCCTCGTCGCCGTCGACGAAGCCCACTGCATCTCGCAATGGGGTCACGATTTCCGTCCCGACTATCGCACGCTCGGCCAACACCTTCCCTCTCTCCGCCCGGCACCAGTCATCGCCCTCACCGCCACTGCCACACCCATCGTCCAGAACGATATCGCTACCCAGCTCAACCTGTCTGAAGGCGGTAAATTCATCCGCGGCTTCCGCCGCGACAACATCGCGATAGAGGTAATGGAAGCCGGCCCCGCCGAGCGCGCCGACCTCGTAAAGCGTCTACTCAATGACGAGGCCCGCCGCCCTGCGATTGTCTACGCTCCCACCCGCCAGAAGTCCGAAGAGCTGGCGAGCGTGCTCAAGTCAAACTTCAACGCCGCCGCCTACCACGCCGGCCTCTCAACGGAAGTGCGTTCCCGAGTCCAGTCAGGCTTCATCGACGGCAGGCTCGAAGTCATCGTAGCGACGATCGCCTTCGGCATGGGCATCGACAAAGCCAACGTCCGCACAGTCATCCACACAGCATTGCCAGGAAGCGTAGAAGCCTACTACCAGGAAATCGGAAGAGCAGGCCGCGACGGAGGTCCTTCGCGCGCCGTCCTGATGCACTCCTATGCGGACCGCCACACCCACGACTTCTTCCACGAGCGCGACTACCCCGACGTCAAGATCCTCGAGCGCATCTACGCCCAACTAGGCGAAGCCCCTCAACCCAAAGAAGACCTCCAACGCCAATCCAAAATAGCCGCCGACGAATTCGACAAGGCGCTGGAAAAGCTCTGGATCCACGGAGGCGCGGTAGTCGACTTTGCCGAGAACGTGACTCTAGGCAAGCCCGAATGGCGAGCCCCCTACAACGAACAAATTGCCCAAAAGCTAAATCGTCTCCAGAGCATGGTCCGCTTCGCCGAATCCAATGAATGCCGCATGTGCGGCCTGGTCACCCATTTCGGAGACAAATATGGAGCGATGAAGTCCTGCGGCATCTGCGACTTCTGCGCTCCCGACGATTGTGAAGCCCAGCAATTCCGCAAAGCCACCGGCAAAGAGATCGACCTGGCCCACGAAGTCTTAAAGCGCCTCCAGCAAAGCGACGGCCGCTCGACAGGAAAGCTCTTCGCCGAGTTATGCCCCGGACACGCAAATGACCGAGACGCCCGCGACGTCTTCGAGCAAATCCTGAGTGCGATGGCCCGCACGGGACTAATCGAACTAAAAGACGAAACCTTCAAAGCCGAAGGCCGCGAAATCGCCTACCGGAAAGCGATCTTCATCAAAGCCCCTGAAGACTTCGGACTAAAGGTGCGAGAGACCCCAGGCCGCAAGCCAACCAAAGCCAAATCCAAAGCCGCAGCTAAGCAAGCCAAGCCCAGAGCCGCCGCAGACGACCCAGTCATAACTGCGCTAAAGAAATGGCGCTTGGAGCAAGCCAAAAAAGAAGGTCTCCCCGCCTTCCGAATCCTTGCGGACAGAGTCCTCAACGAACTCGCCGCCGACCGCCCATCGAACGAAGAAGAACTCCTCGAAGTCACCGGCATCGGCCCCCGCCTCGTCACACGCTACGGCGCCAGCATCTTGGCCCTCCTCGCCCGCTAGCACCAATCATTCCCCTCTGTCTGGATGCAAATCATGAAGTCCGCTTGTACTTCCCATCCCCAAGCCATTAAACTCAGTGTCCAAGGAGTAGCCGCATGAGCAAGATCACACTAAAGGTCAATGGCACAAGCCATACGGTGGATGTCGAACCTTCCACACCCCTCTTATACGTCCTGCGCAACGACCTCGACCTGCACGGACCCCGCTTTGGCTGCGGACTCGGCCAATGCGGCGCCTGCACAGTGATCCTCAACGGCGCTGCAGTCCGCTCCTGCATCCTTCCGCTCTCTGCGGTCAAGTCGGAAATCACAACCCTCGAGGGCCTGTCTAAAAACGGCAAACTTGACCCCGTCCAACAAGCCTGGATCGAGGAACAAGTTCCTCAATGTGGCTTCTGCCAGAACGGACAGATCCTGACGGCCAAGGTGCTGTTAACCAAGAACCCCAACCCCAGCGACGAACAAATCCGCAAGGGCATGGCCAGCGCGCTCTGCCGTTGCATGACTTACTACCGCATCCAGTCCGCCATCAAAGTTGCAGCCAAGCTGATCCGTGAAGGCAAAGGGGTGCAGGTATGAGCGCCTTCAAATCGGTGCCCGCTGAAGTAAAAGCCGAACTCTCGCGACGCGGCTTCCTCGAAAGCGCCGGGATCTTTGTCGTAACCGTGGCTGGCCTCTCCACGGCCCAGGCCCAGCCCACAGCCCCTTACCCCGATCCGGACTTTCACAAGCTCGATTCGTGGATCGTCATCCATCAGGACAACACAGCGACTTTTTATGTTGGCAAGACCGATCTAGGGCAGGGCACTGGCACCGCGTTCCGCCAGATGATGGCCGACGAACTCGACATGCCTTATGAGGCCACCCGCCTGATCATGGGCTCGACGGATGTGACGGTCGACCAGGGCGGCTCCGGCGGCTCCGACGCAATCCAGGTCGATGGCTGGCCGATGCGCCGCGTCGCCGCCGAGGCGCGGCGCGTCCTGCTCGAAATCGCCGCCCAGCGCTTCAGCGTGACTGTCGATCGGCTCAGTGTCAGCGACGGCGTGGTGACCGAAAAGACAAACGCCTCAAAGAGCGTCACCTACGGCGAATTGATTGGTGGCAAGAAATTCAACGTCGCCCTCACTGGCCGGGACGTGAACGCAACCACTGGCATCGCCAGGCTCAAAAGCGTGCAGGACATGAAGATTGTCGGCAAGTCTCCCCAACGCTACGACATTCCCCCAAAGGTTGATGGATCGCTCAAGTGGGCCGTTGACGTCAAGCTTCCCAACATGGTTCACGCCCGCAACATCAAGCCACCCGTTGCGGGGGCCAAGCTCACAGCGATTGACGAATCCACCGTCAAGAACCTGCCAGGCTTTGTGAAGGTCGTAAGCAAAGGCAACTATGTCGCTGTCATTTGCGAGCGCGAAGAACAAGCCATCGCCGCAGCGCGCAAGCTGAAGCTCACCTGGGAAAAACCCTCGGAGGCCCCCTTCCCCGCCTCCGAAGAATTGTTCACCTACATGCGGGCTGCCAAGCCCACGTCCGAGCTTCGCTCACCCGTCCTCGGCGACCCGGACGCCGCTTTCGCCAGCGCGGCCAAAGTCGTCGAGGCCAATTACGATATCCCCTTCCAAGGCCACACCAGCTTCGCGCCTGCCCATGCCCTGGCCGATCCGTCCAACGGCCAGATGACCATCTACACGAACGACATGAAGTCTTACGGCATGCGCCTCGGCGTAGCCAAATTCCTCGGCATCCCCAAGGAGCAGGTCCGCGTGATCTGGATGGACGGGCCGCAGGGCTACGGCCGTACCGCCGCTGATGACGCGGGCTTCGAGGCGGCCTATCTCGCCAAAGAACTCGCCCGTCCCGTGCGTGTCCAGTGGATGCGGGATGAAGAACAGGCCTGGGATACCAAAGGCCCAGCCTTTACTTGCCAACTGCGCGGCGGCCTCGACGCTCAAGGCAATCTTCTGGCCTTCGACTATGACTCCCAATGCTGCAACTACGGCCACGTCGGCTACAACGAGTCCGACACTGTTCTGATCGCCCAATTGATGGGCATCCGAAAGAATCCGCCCAACGCAGGCGGTGGCTCCGTACCCGATGACATGTATGCGATTCCGAATCGCCGGATGTCGAGCAAGGTCGTGCGCCTCCCCCTGATCCACGAGACCCCGCTGCGTACCGGCAACCTTCGCGACCCCAACGGGCCGCAAGTCACCTTTGCCTCGGAATCATTCATGGATGAACTCGCCTTCGCAGCCAAGACCGATCCCGTCGAGTTCCGCTTGAAACTCCTGACCGGCAGCCAGAAAGACGATCCCCAATTCAAGCGCGCCCGCTCGATTGCCGTTGTCAAGGCAGCGGCCGAGGCCTATGGCTGGAAGCCCCGCAGGTCGCCTTGGAAACTGGGCAGCGGCGATCTACTCACCGGCCGCGGCTTTGCCTACAGCTTCCGTAGTCAGACGATTGTCGCCAATGCAGTCGATATCGAGGTCAATCGCAAGACTGGCCACGTCTGGGTCAAACGAATCATCGTTGCGCAGGATTGCGGGCTCGTCATCAATCCCGAAGGAGTGAAGGGAACCATCATCGGCGGCACCCTGCACGCTCTCAGCCGGACCCTTCACGAAGAGATGACCTTCGATACCGAAAAGGTGCTAGATCGCGACTGGATCAACCACCCGACTCTGACCCACATGGATTCACCAGAAAAGTTCGACATTGTGCTGGTGAATGGAGATCCGAATCCGAACCGCCCCGACCTGCCTCATTACGGCGCGGGCGAGACGGTCTGCAAGCCAATCCTGGCTGCCGTGGCGAATGCCGTCTTTGATGCCACCGGCGTCCGCCTGCGCCGCTTACCGCTGAAGGATGCGCGGGTACTTGCGGCGTTGAAGAGCGCGGGTGTTACGGCTTGATGCCGTCAGTCCGCAAGGACTCAGAACAAATCCTGAGCGCTAGTTCGCCGTGAATGAAATCGTGTTGCTGGTGCCGCTGCCGCCATCGGGGGCTGTTGCTTTGGCAACGGCTGAGTAGCTGCCCTTCTGCTGCGCCCTGTAGCTCACTGTCGCGACACCCGAAGCATTCGTCGTCGCACTGAGCGTTGCAGTTCCAGCGCCAGAGCGGGTCACCGTAAAGGTTACCGTCTGCCCCGCAAGCGGAGCGGAGTTCCAAATCGCTGTCGCCGACAGCGTCACAGATGATCTGGCCGCCACACTCAACGGATTGGCCGACAGCGACAACGTGATCGGTGCCACCGGTGCTGTCACTGTAATGTTGGCCGTTGCCGCAACGCTCGGATGATTTGCATCAGCAGCACTCGCGTCCACAGCGTAAGTTCCGGGTGCCGTTCCAGCCGGAACACTTTTGGTAATCGTCGTAGAAAGCGTTTGCGCAGGCGACACCGTCAGCGCATTTGCGCCAAAGCTTGTCGTCCAGCCCGAAGGCAGTGTCGATGCAAGACTGAAAAGGCTACTGCTACAACCCGCAGAGTCGTTGTTGGTGATCGAAAGCGTATAGCTCCCGTTCGCGCCCGCCGCAACCGAAGGATTGGGTGGTGTCAAAGAAACGGTGGGGGCAAGTCGTGTGCAGGGCAATGTGCCGTAATTCACATTCAGCGCGAGTGCCGACGCACTCGTCCCGGTAACGGAAAGCGTAACGTTCGAATACGGATCCACCCACGTTCCAGTCAGCGAGGGGTCAGAGAACCCGTTCGCACTGCTTGGAGTGAAATCGAGAAGCTGTGTGCGCGTGCCGGTAGTCGAATCTTCATAATGGACCAGAGCTCCAGTGAACATCTGACTTGTGGCGGAAAAACTGGAGTCGAAAAGCCCCGTCGGTTGCCGGTATTCCACCCAAAGCCACGCGTTATTCCCGGTGCCGCGCCGGATCTTCATTGCCTGGACACTCGTCGAAGGAGTTTCGAACGGCACTACGGAGTAGCTACCCGTCGACTCCGTAGTCAATACCTGACTGCCGCTCAACCATCCCATCGAAACCTTATGTGGTGCCGCGTAATGTCCATAATTCCAGCTGCCCATCGTCGCGAATGGATCGCCGTACTCACTCAGCGTTCCCGCCGTTCCAATCGCCCCAAGCGGCTCAACGCCAAACGATCGCGAACTGGAATGATGCAGTGTCAAATTGTGACCGCCCTCATGCGTCGCCAGTTTGACTCCATTGTTCGTATCCCCCATGTAGTCGGCCCGCAGCCAGCTTGTGGATGCCTGAAAGCTTCCATCTTGTGAGGACAGCGTTCCGCAGCCCAGCGATCCAAGCCCGGCCCATCCGCAGCCCCCTGGATTCGGAAATACAATGAACACCCGCGTATAGCTGGTAAAGTTCACAGTTGGATCTGCGGCCGCAATCGCCGCCGTTCTCAGCAAGCTATATTCGTCGCAGGTATAGGTCCGGTCGAGCGTAAAAGGCCCAACCACAGCTCCTGTTGCCGAAGCTTTTCCATAGGACGCTTCATTCCAGTAAGTGTTGACGCTCAGCCCACTCGTGCCAAAAAAGATATTCGAAACATTCGTCTGCGTTACTGTGGACGGCAGAGAAACTGTGGGGTACTACACCAGAATCACAATCGAGTTCTGCGCCCCAGTTGTGGTACAACCTGAAGCCGCCACCGTCGTGCCTGCAGAGTAAGTCACGCTTCCAGCCGCA
>JBKJUN010000248.1:0-6587 GCA_046590555.1 Bryobacter sp.
GGTGCTGATCGGACCATTGCACTTCCATTCATTGGTTCAAATGCTCGCCCGTTGTTCCTTGCCATGAACGATGCAACACGGGCAGGTGTCGTAAAAGAACTCGGCCTTGCCGCGAAAAATGTCATCATGACCCCAGCCTTTCTCACGACTTACAACTCTCGCATCAAGGTCGAAAAAAATGCGGTGGATCACGGGCTAAAAGTGGTCGACACCTCCGCTGCGGTGAACGACATAGGCAAGTCCAATAACAATAATATGGACGATGCAGAAAAGAAGATGCAGGCGATGTTCCGTGATCAGTTCCGTGAACTGGCGCTCTCCCAGGTGAAAGAAGTGAACACCTATAACGGCGAGATCGTCACGATGATGGCTGAAGCGACTTTGGCACAAATGGACTCCATTCCACCCATGAATGCTGCGGAAAAGGCCATGCATGCCAAGGCGACAGCTCAATTAAAGGAAGCCATTAAGCTCTCTGCCTCAAATCTGCCTACAGCCAGGGAACGCCTACGCACCGGGCGCCTACTTTCCGTATACGTAGAAGCTTCGGGTGCCGGCAACGCTGAGCTTGATCAGGCTAAGAAAGAGCAGCAAATCAGCTACGACAAGCGCGCCTTACGTCCAAATTTGAAGCGCCAGTTGCTCGCGTTCGTAGCAGAAGCAAGGTCAGTTGATTTTAAGGCAGCCACTCAACCTAAAGCTGGCAAAACGGTGTTTGTAAACTCCGCTATCGAACGCAAGTCACGTCTCTGGAAAATGCTTTACAGGCTTGGGCCCGGCGGCACGGCCTCCGCCATTTCAGTAGCCCTATCCTGGGCTGCAGAGCTATAAGGCCTTTTGATAAATCACCGATTGCTTTCAGGGTTCACTCTAGAACGGCAGATTCCACCATGCGGTGCTACAGAAGCTGGCTTTGATTGGAGTTGGGGCGGGGTTGCCGGTTGCAATTCCGGTGGGTCGACTCTCGTCTTCTTTGCTGTATCAGTTGAGCCCGATGGATGCTTTTACCTATCTTGCCGTCTGTGTGACGCTGATTGCTGCCGCGACGCTAGCTGCGTATTTGCGGGCTCGCAGGGCATCCAGAGTTTCGCCGCTTGAGAGTCTCGCCGGGGATTGAGACTTGCTATGCTCATTTCAAATTATGAAATTACTCTTGCTGACGGCTTTTGTATTGATGGCTCAGGTGGAAGTTCCGCCTTCTGTTGTTGAGACGATCACAAAGCTGAAGCTCAGCACGGCGCAGGGGAGCAAAGTTGCACCCATTCTGAATGAACAGGCGGCAGAACTGCAGACCATTCGTGAGAAGTATGGAGATCCCAAAAGCGCTTCGCTGAGTACGAAGTTGAAGATGAGGATGGAAGCTCGGGCCATTGATGAAAAGACCGATTCTCAACTGAAAGGCATCTTGAGCGTTGAGCAGATGAATGCATTAAAGCAGATTCGCAAAGCGCGACGTGACAAGGCGATGCAATGAGAATTGTAAGCCGAAGGTAATTGTTGAGCAATTCCTGCCAAGGCGACTTAGAGTGAAAGAAGTATGGACTGGCCAGAGGACCCGCAGAGCCCCCGTCTGCTATTGATCGAAGATGACGTCCGGCTTTGTGCGCTGGTGCGTGAGTATCTGGAAGGCATGGGCTACAAGATTGTGTTGGAGCACAACGGGTTGGCAGGGTTGAGCAGGGCGTTGTCGGAGCCGTTTGAAGCCATCATTCTGGACTTGATGTTACCGGGCATTGATGGGCTTGAGGTGCTGAGACGGTTGCGCCAAAAGAGTACGGTTCCAGTGATCATGCTGACGGGTAGAGCTGAGGAATCAGATCGTATTGTTGGGTTGGAATTGGGGGCTGACGACTATCTGCCGAAGACGTTTTCTACTCGCGAGCTGTTGGCGCGGCTGCGTGCGGTGTTGCGGCGGTCTCGTGTGACGGCACTTTCCGGTGAGACTACGGTGGTTGCCGGAGAGCTGAGTATGGCGACCGACTCGCGCTCGGCGACGCTTGCTGGTGAGCCGCTGACGCTCACTACGCATGAGTTTGATTTGCTGCTGGCGCTGGCTCGGGCGCAGGGACGTGTGTTGTCAAGGGAGCAGCTTTTGCTTGAAGTGGCAGAACGTGACTTTGAAGTCTTTGATCGCTCGATCGATGTTGCTGTGTCCGGTTTGAGGCGCAAACTGGGCGATGATGCGCGGAGTCCTCGCTGGATTGAGACGATTCGCGGCATTGGTTATCTGTTCAAGAAGCAGGGGGACTAGAGGATGTCTCCGCGTTGGCCCCTGGCACGGAAGATCGCCGGGCTGGCTGTTTTAAATCTTGTTTTGGTGGTGGTGATCCTGGCGATTTTTGTTGGAGTGCACTTTGGTGGGCGGCCAGAGAATTGGGTGCTTGGCCCGGCGCGCGATCGTCTGATGGGACTGGCGCAGAGTGTAGCGCTTGACTTGACGACTGCCACATCCGTTCAGAAGGTGCTGGATCGATTTGGTCAAACGCATGGCGCAGATTTCTATGTGGCTGGCCCTCGGGGTGAATCGCTTGCCGAAGAAAGTATCGAGCTTCCGGAACCGGTTCGACGCCGGCTTCGGCCGAGAGAAGGGTCGGCACCGCCTCCGAGAGGGCCTCTTGGTCGCAGAAACCCACCGCAGGATCCTATCTTTCTTGTTTCTTCCGAAAATGGTTACTGGGTGGGTGTGCGCTTGCCAATCAAGCTGGCTGGGGATATCGAGCAACGCCCGGGGCTTTTATTGATGCGTTCGAGTAGTATTTTCAACTCTCAACTGTTTTTTGACTATCGGGCCTGGCTGACTTTACTTGTTGCTCTATTGGGTGCCTCCGTGTTGTGCTGGCTGCCCTTTGTCCGGGGCCTTACTAGCGCAATCGGAATGCTGAGCCGCGTGACGGATCAGATTGCCGCCGGGGACTTTGACGCTGCGGTGCCGGCAAATCGCAGAGATGAACTGGGACAGTTGGGGAAAAGGATTCATGAACTGGCTGGACGGCTGGCCGGGTTTGTTCGAGGGCAGAAACGATTTCTTGGAGATATTGCACATGAGCTGAGTGCGCCAATAGCGAGGGTGCAATTTGCAGTAGGAATTCTTGAGCAGAATTCCAGTCAACAGCAGCAGCGCCATATCGCGATATTGCGTGAAGACCTGGGAGATATGTCATCGCTGGTGGCGGAGCTGCTTTCGTTTTCAAAGGCTGGACTTAATCCCGGAGATACGCCGATTAGCGCCGTTTCTGTGCGGACTATCGTCGAACGAATTGCTTCACGTGAGAATGATGCGAGGCTTGAGATCGAGGTGGAGCCAGAGTTGCTGGTGATGGCGAATGAGAGCTTCCTGCAGAGGGCGATATCGAATCTGGTACGTAATGCGATTCGTTATGCGGGACAGGCGGGGCCTATTGCTATTCGTGCGTCGCTTGAGGGGAATACCGTTGCCATCGCGGTGTCCGATTGTGGGCCGGGCTTGGCTGAAGCAGAACTCGAGAAGATCTTTGCGCCTTTCTACAGGCCCGAAGAAGCTCGTACTCGCGAGACCGGAGGGATTGGTCTCGGGTTGGCGATCGTCAAGAGTTGCGTCGAAGCTTGTCGCGGCACGATTGAATGCCACAACCGCGAGCCTCATGGCCTTGAGGTGATTGTGCGCCTGCCTGCCGCCCAGAAATAAACCGACGGGACGACGATCATGTTGAGCAGAGTTGAGCTGATGAGGCCGCAAAGGATCACCATGGCCATCGGGGCCTGGATCTCGCTTCCGGGCTTGCCTGCGCCCAGCGCGATTGGTGTGAGGGCGAGACCGGCAGCCAAGGCGGTCATCAGGATGGGTGCGAGTCTTTCGCTTGAGCCTATTTGGACGGCTTCCCGCAGGCTTGTGACGCCGGGATCTGAGCGGACGTGGCGGATGTGTGAGATCAGCATGATGCCGTTGCGTGTGGCTATGCCGAAGAGGGTGATGAAGCCGATTAGCGAAGCGACGGAAAGGATGCCGCCGGAGAGGTAGACGCCTGCGACTCCGCCCACAAGGGCGAGCGGTAGATTGAGCATGATAATCAGAGCGTCACGAGTAGAGCCGAAGGCTGTGGCAAGGATCAGGAGAATGGCTGCGATTACGAGGCCGCCGAGTAGCAATAGCCTTCTTGAGGCTTCTGCTTCGCTTTCAAATTGACCTCCATATTCAATGCGATAGCCACGCGGGAGTTTGACGGATGTGGCAACTGACTGTCGAATTGCATCGACGACACTGAGAAGGTCTTTGCCTGCGACGTTGCACTGGACAACGATCTTGCGCTGGACGCCTTCACGGCTGATGAAGTTTGGGCCTCTATCTTCGACGATGTCAGCCACGGCTTCGATTGGAATCTTGGCTCCGCTGCTGGAATCGATCAAGATGCGATTGAGCTCGCCCAAATCATGTGGATAGCGCAAGACGAGAGGGAAGCTAATCTGGCCTTCGAGAACCCGGCTGAGTTCGGTACCTACGAAGGCAGTTTGGATTCTGGTTGCGACTTCGCCCGGGCTGAGACCATATCTTGCTGCATCCCCGGGTCGCGCGACCACTCGCAATAAAGGAATGTCTGTCTGCTGCTCGACAGCGAGATCGACTACGCCGATGACTGGCTTCATTGCTGCTTCAATTTGTCTTGCCAGCTTGCGCAACACATAGAGATCATCACCAAAGACCTTGACTGCGATGTTGGCGCGAGTGCCCGACAGCATATGGTCGATGCGGTGTGAGATTGGTTGACCGACTGTAACGTTCGTGCCGGGGAGCAGAGTGACGCGCTGGCGGATCTCGGCTAGTACTTCCTGTTTGGGGCGTTGCGCCATCTTGAGGGTTACGTCGAGCTCTGCCGATTCGACGCCCTGGACGTGCTCATCGAGTTCAGCCCGGCCTGTTCTTCTTGCGGTGGAAACGACTTCCGGTATGTCGAGGAGAATGCGTTCGAGGCCACGGCCGAGGTTGTTCGAATCAGCGAGGCTGGTGCCGGGAAGTGTGACCGCGCTTAGGGTGAGAGTGCCCTCGTTGAATTCAGGGAGGAAGGTTCGTCCCATCCTGGAGAGCGTGATTGTTGCACCGATTATCAGGATTAGCGAGACTGCCACAATTGGCCAGAGATGGCGGAGCGAGAGGTCGAGAACGGGCTGATAGAGGCGCTTGAGTTGCAGGACGAGCCAGGGTTCTTGTGTTGGCAAGACGCTGGGGAGAATGAGGGAGCAGAGAGCTGGCGTAAGCGTCAGTGCAACGAAGAGTGAAGCAACGAGACTGACGATGTAGGCGAAGCCGAGTGGGGCGAGAAGACGACCTTCAACACTGGTTAAGGCGAAGAGCGGCAGGAAAACGATGACCACAATCAGAGTGGCAAAAAGAACCGAGCCGCGGATCTCGCAACTGGCTTTGTAGATGACTTCAAGGGTGGGTTCGCCTTTGTTCTCACGGAGGCGGCGGATCACGTTTTCTACGTCGATGATGGCATCGTCCACCAGCTCGCCGATGGCGATGGCAAGTCCACCAAGACTCATGGTGTTGATCGTGAAGCCGAACCAGCTCATTGCGATGACAGCCGTTACGACCGAGACTGGAATCGCTACCAGAGTAATCAGGGCTGCACGTAGATTCATGAGGAAGACAACCACTACAAGCACGACCAGGAGAGAGCCATCTCTCAGCGCCAGGGCCAGATTCTCAAGGGCGCGCTCAATGAAGTCGGACTGTCGGAAGACGTGCTTGTCGATCTTCATGCCTGCGGGAAGGTCGGCCTGTATTTCATCAAGTGTCGAATCGAGGCGTCGCATCAACTCAAGCGTGTTGGCACCCGGCTGCTTTTGGACACCGAGCACCACGGCAGGTTCCCCGTTGTGCGAACCTTCGCCGCGCTTGATTGCGGGGCCGATGCGGACCTCCGCAACGTCACGCACGAGAATGGGACGCCCGGATCTGGAGGTGATTCCGATCTGGCCAATAGCGGCTTCTGTGGCGGCGCGGCCAATGCCCTGGATGAGGAATTCCTGGCCGCCGGAGACGCGGAAGCCGGCAGAGGAGTTTTGACTGCCCTGGCGGAGGGCGCGTTCGAGATCGTCGATGGAGAGGGCGTACTCGCGTAAGAGTTGAGGGGATGCCAGGACCTGATACTGCTTTTGCTCGCCTCCTGTTGGGATCACCTGAGCGACACCGGAGACTGCGAGAAGCCTGCGGCGCAAGATGGTGTCGGCAACGGTTCGCAGTTCCATGGCCGAGTGCGTTTTTGATTCGAGGGTGAGGAAGAGGATCTCGCCCATAATTGAAGAGATCGGGGCCGGGTATGGAGGCTTTACGTTAGGGGGGAGGGTGGCCGCCACCATGGCAAGCTTTTCGTTGACGGTTTGACGGGCACGGTGGATGTCCTGGCCCCAGTCGAATTCAACCCAAATGACGCCTACTCCGACTGCTGTCGCGGAGCGGACTCTGCGGACACCAGGAGCTCCGTTGATTGTGGATTCGATTGGGAGGGTGACCAGAGACTCCATCTCCACCGGCACCATGCCCGGAGCTTCCACAAGGATGGTGACTGTAGGAGCTGTGAGGTCTGGAAAGACATCAATTGGTATTTGAC
>JBKJUN010000433.1:0-9172 GCA_046590555.1 Bryobacter sp.
AGGCTGGCGGAGTCGCTTAGGCTACCAGGCGAGCTTGCGTAGCTTGACTGGTTTTCCACCTTGTTCGCGGCTCTTCTGAGCTGCATCAAGGAATTCAAAAATTTCAATCGTCTCAGCGGGATCAACTGGGGTCTTGCCCGTTTGGAAGAAACTCACGAATTCTTTAACGAGCGGCACATAGGAATATTCGAACTTCGTGGGAGTCTGGATGATCTTGTTGTCCTTCGTGAATACGACTGCGCCGAAATCTGAGTAGGGGCGAAGTGCGCGTACTGTACCGATTCGCCCATCGGCCCAGCGGCAGGTGATTTCGTCCTGATCGGCGGAATATGTGCGGGTGACGGTTTCACAGCCCTTGCCCATCAGAGTGAACAGCATGTCAGCGGCGTGGATGGCGTACCAGCCGAGTTCGAGGTAGTGGTGCTCCTCAAGTGGCCCAGGCCCCCAGACAATCGCACCTTTAAGGCCAGGCTGCGCAAGCGGGCCCAGGCTCTTCGCCCAGCGAAGACTAGACGAGGAAAACCACTTCACGCCTTTAGCCTTGGCCAGTTTCGCGATCTCGACGGCATCTTCAAGCGTGGCCGAGAGCGGTTTGTCAATGAAGAAGGGTTTTCCGGCAGCGATGACTGGACGGGCTTGTTCGAGGTGAGGCCGGCCATCCACGCTTTCGAGCAAAACGGCATCGACCTTGGTGAGCAGCGTGGCGATATCGGGGACAATCTCCACTTTCCAGTCGCGGGCTAGTTCTTCAGCGTATTTGTCGACACGCGAGCTACTGGATTCGATGTCTTTGCTGCCACCCTTGAATGCAGCTACGATGCGCGCCCCGGGGATGAAATCAGGATGTTTGGGGTCGTTCAGAATCTTGCTGAAGGCGACTACGTGGGAAGTGTCCGTGCCGATGATTCCGATGCGGATGTCCGCTGCTGTGCCAAGAATGGCGAAGAAAAACAGAAAGCAAGTAATAAATCGCATTGCGGGCATTGTACACTACGGCTTTGGTTCGTCTCTCCTCACCATTGCAATTTCTCAAGGGCGTGGGGCCTACGCTGGCTGAAAAGCTCAAAGCGAAGGGCCTCGAAACCGTTGAGGACCTGTTATTTTATCCACCCTTCCGCTACGAAGACCGCAGCCGCTTTGTGCCATTTCGTCAAATGAGAGAAGGCCAGAGCGGCGCAGTGCTTGCAATGGTTGCTTCTACCCGGACCAGGGCATGGCGTAAAGGCGCTCAAATTCTGTTTGAGGCGGATTTGCAGGACGAGCAGGGCAACCGGCTGCAGGCGCGATGGTACAACGCTAAATATCTAGCCAGCGAGATTGTGCCAGGTTTGCGATTGGCTTTGTTTGGAAAAGTCGAATTCGATTTTCAGTCGGGGAAGGTATTTCTTGCTCATCCCGACTTTGAGGTGCTACCGGAAGAGGCTGACCCCGAAGTGGCGATGGACATGGGCCGGATTGTTGCCATCTATGAAACCGTTGGGAAGATCTCGACCAAGCAGATGCGTCGATTTGTGATGCGGGCGCTTGAGGTGGTGGGCGAGCTTGAAGACGCTCTGCCGCTGGAGGTTACGCGAAGATTCAGGATGCCGCAACTGGCGAAGGCTGTCTCTGAAGTTCATGAGCCGCCGATTGATATGAATATCGATTCGCTCAATAATCGCCGGTCGCCCGGGCACTGGAGGCTGATTTTTGAGGAGTTCTTCTGGCTGGAGTTTGGTCTCCTTCGCAAACAACGTGAAGTGAAGCGAGCACCAGGAATCGCCTTTGAACTGAATGATCAGATCAGGGACAAAGTGAAGCAGATGCTGCCGTTCAAACCCACGGCAGCGCAAAAGCGGGCGCTGAAAGAAATCGCAATGGATATGGCCGCCCCTCATCCAATGAACCGGTTGTTGCAAGGAGACGTTGGCAGCGGCAAAACGCTTGTGGCTGCTGTGGCTGCGGTAATTGCCATCGAGAACGGGTATCAGGTAGCGATGCTGGCACCGACGGAATTGCTGGCGATGCAGCATTACCTTTCATTGCAGAGATTTTTCAAGAGACTGGGTTACCCGGTGGCCGTGATGGTGGGCTCTCAGAGTGCGAGGGAGAAAACACAGACCAAAAAACTGGTGGCTGAAGGGCTCGTCAAACTGGTGGTAGGCACGCATGCGCTGCTTGAAAAGAACGTGGAGTTTCAGAAACTGGGCCTTGCCATCATCGACGAGCAGCACCGGTTCGGAGTTTTGCAGCGCTTGTTCCTGAGACAGAAAGGTTTGACTCCCGATGTGCTCGTCATGACCGCGACGCCAATTCCCCGGACGCTAGCCCTCACTATTTATGGAGATCTTGACGTGAGTGTGATCGACGAACTGCCGCCGGGCCGAAAAGGTATTCTGACCAAACACTTTACTCAAACCGCTAGCAAGACGGTATGGGAATTGGTCCGCACTGAATTGAAGCAGGGCAGGCAGGCGTTCATCGTCTACCCGCTTGTGGATGATTCAGCGCATTCTCCGGATCTCAAGAGTGCACAAAAAATGTTTGAGCTGCATGCGGAAAAAATCTTTCCCGAATTTCGAGTGGCGCTAATGCATGGCCAGTTGCCGGCCAATGAGAAGGATCTCGTAATGCAGCGGTTCAAAAATCATGAGGTTGATGTTCTTGTTTCAACCACCGTAGTGGAAGTGGGGCTGGATGTCCCCAATGCCTCGGTGATGGTGATTGAGAATGCGGAGAAATTCGGACTCTCACAGTTACATCAACTGAGAGGCCGAGTGGGCCGTGGGGTTCATTCCAGCTATTGTTACCTTGTGACTGGCAGTCAGAATGAAGTGAGTGAGCAGCGCATTCGGGCAATGGTTGAGAGTTCCGATGGGTTTCGATTGGCGGAAGCCGATCTTGAGATTCGCGGACCAGGGGAGTTTTTTGGCACCAGACAGTCCGGGGTCCCGCAGCTTCGTTTTGCACATATTTTGAAGGATCGTGAAATTCTTGAGATGGCTAGAGCTGAAGCAAGGTCATTTCTCGAGAGGGCGTCAGGGACTGCGGAAATGAATTCAGCTGAGCAGTATCTGCAACAAAACTGGCAGAGACGTTATGGCTTGGTGCAAGTAGGATAGGAAAGAAATGCGAGTAATAGCAGGTGAATTTGGGAGGCGCAAGCTGGTTGCGCCCAAAGGTGAGACAACAAGGCCGACGCCAGACCGAATGAGAGAATCGCTGTTCAGTATCTTGGGCGATCAGGTTATTGGCTTACCATTCACCGACTTATATTGTGGGTCGGGGGCAGTCGGTCTGGAGGCGCTCAGCCGGGGTGCTACGCGCTGCACCTTTATCGAGAAGGACAAATCAGCGCTGGAGGCTCTGAGGCAGAATCTGTCGAGCTTGGGTGCAGGTGCAAGGGCAGAAGTGATCGCCAAGCCAGTGGGAGCAGTCTTGCCTCAGCGACGGTGGGAGGGCGTTGTTTTCGTTGATCCGCCATACGAATCAGCAAGCGAGTATGAACACTGCATGCTCTGGCTTGGAAAGTCAGCGGCAGAATTGGTGCTCGTGCAACACGATCGCCGTTTAAAGCTACCCCAAAAGATCGGACAGTTGGAGTGCAAAAGACAACTAAAGCAGGGCGACAACTGGATCAATTTTTACTTTTTAGGTGAAGACTCTGGTACAGACTGAACCGGTTCTGTAGTATCGAAATCGATTGGAATGTCAACAAACGCCAATTGTTCTTTCCCTACTTCACTCCCGTCTGTCACTTCGAGCTTGTAATTTTTTGGAGCAACGTCGAATAGGATTCGCCCTTCTTCAGTCTGAGTTGGACCGATCTTCCGAATCAAGCCAAACCAGCCTTTGAGGAAATCGGCATCTTGAAGCTCAGGCGTCTCGTTATTGTTGATGTCGATGACACGGAATAATGGCAATTCTACTTCTTTGGCTCCGCCATTGGTGATGGACATTCGAACAACAAGAAATCGCTTTTGAGGAATTCGTGACTTGCCGATATCGCCCAACTGCGAGAAAAAGGTTGCTTCCAGCACGTTGTAGGTAAGGTTTCCGGCGCTGGCTCGTTCGCCCATTTTGAAGGTTTTTGCGGCTTGCTTAATTCTAACTTCGGTTTCTGCTCCATCGCGCGAGCAGGAGGCTGCTGAAGCGAGAGCGGCAGTCGTCGCCAAGAAAAAGGCTCGACGAGATTGGAACGGCAGTTGAACTTGTGTCATCTTACTCGGTATGAGCGTAATTCAATTTAGGGGGCGTTTGCAATCATATACGCCATTGATTTTGGCAATAGTGATATTCATCGGACCAACTAGTGGGGAATTATTTGGTCAGGGACAGCATCCCAAGTCAGGAAGGCGGATCGCTCAAGTCATGGGGGCGGCGGGTGCCGATTGGCTGGAAAGAAGTGAACGGGAGAGCGAAGAAAACCCGGCTAAGGCGATTGATCTCCTCAAATTCGAGAAGGGAATGGTGGTTGCCGACGTTGGTGCCGGCAGCGGTTACTATGCGATTCGTATCGCCGAGATAGTGGGCCCAACCGGCAAAGTCTATGCCAACGATATCCAGCCGGAGATGCTCAGTATCCTCAAAAAGCGGTTACGCCAGAAAAAAGTTAGCAATGTCGAGCCGGTATTGGGCACAGAGCATGATCCGAAGCTTCCGCCCAAAAGCTGTGACGTAATCCTTATGGTGGATGTGTATCATGAATTTTCCCATCCCCAAGGAATGCTGGTGAAGCTAAAAGATGCTCTAAAGGATAACGGCAGGCTTGTATTGCTGGAATACCGTAAAGAGGATCCATATGTGCCGATTCGACTCGAGCATAAGATGAGTGTGAAGGAAGCAAAGCTCGAAGTAGAGGACGAGGGTTTCGTGTTGGATAAGGTTCTCGAAGATTTACCCTGGCAACATATTCTGATTTTCAAGAAGAAATAATTGCTTCAATTCCTGACTCTAGTTGGTGCGGTGGTGTCAGCAGGCTGACTACTAATGCATTCTGGAGAGGCAAGTCGTAATAAAAGCCTGGGTGAACGGAAAAGTCCAGTTCTAGTAGCCGGAGTACAAGAGCCTCTTCTTCCCCGTTGGACGGGCCTTTCAGGATTGCGGTCCAACCTGCTTCTACCGGCAAGAGCGACCACTGTGATTGCTTCACCTGATTAGGAATGTTCTTTAAATTGGCAAGGCAGCGCTCTCGAATTGGGGACTGAAATTGCCCTCTTTGCGGCAACCAACAGGCTGCTGCCTGCTGGATCGGCCCTGACACTGACAGATAGGTATCAGCGACCAGTTCCAGGCTATTGTGTATGGATTCATTTTGCGGCATCACTATCCAGCCCAACTTCATTTGGGGAAGCGCACAAATTTTGGAGAGTCCACTGAGCGTGAATGTATTTGGTGCTTCGATTTGTGTCAGGGATCGCAGATGAGTGGACGCTGCTTGCCAGGCATAGTCGGAAAATACTTCGTCTGAGATTAACCAAAGCCTGTTTGCCGAGAATTCTACAAGCCAGTTGAGATCGCCGGATTTGAGGAAATGGCCGGTGGGATTGTTGGGGTGAACCAGAACGATCGCTTTGGTGGAATCGTCGCAGGCCAGAGCCAGACCTTCGCGGTCGAGGATCCATTCCCCACCAGCTTCGTGGAGGGGATATGGTTTGGCCTTTAGTCCTTCTGCTTCGACCAGGAACTGCAGAAGAGGATACGAGGGCTGGGGGATCAGGATCGAGTCACCAGGGTTGGCGATGAGCTTGAAGCAATAGCTATATGCTTCGCTTGTGCTCGTTGTGAGGAGAATGCGATTTGGAGAGATTTTGCTGGAGAACTCCTGCTCGTAGTAGAGCGCGACCTGTTCGCGAGTCTGCCACGAGCCTTTTGCTAGTGGAGCGTAAGGATCTCCTTCGAGCTTGGCGATCAAGAAGGGGTCTGGGAGGCCAATGGCAGCTTGAGTCGGGTTTGAGAGGGACAGGTCTATAAGCGGTCGACCGCTGCTTCTGTGGGCCTTTACGGCTTCGGCAAGCACATTCTGCTTGGCATGCCAGGGATAACGATGTGAAAAGGGGAGCAGGGGATTAGTCCACCGAAGGCCGGGCCTTGACCCAGTCGATCAAAGCGTCTCGAAGATAGGGCCCGTCGAGGGACATTGCCCGCCCGAATTGGCGAACCGATTCTTCCTTTGAATTGCGCCAGCCCTCTACCAGAAAATCGATCGTTGCTACTGTATAAAGTTTGTCTGGTTCGACAGGCGTGTTGCCACGGATAAAATTCGGGAGGAGCCGGCCCGGGATGCTGCCGACAACCAGCAGGTTGTCGAACGGCATGATGTTCCATACAGTGCGGGCCAGAATTTGGCCGGCGGGAAGCGAGTCGCGGATGCCGCCCGAATTCATGTACACAAATTGGGCACCTGTCTTTTCGCGCATGACTCGCTCGATCCACAGCTTAGTTTGAGGACGATCTTTGGCAGCGGTGCTTTGGCCGATGGGTGAGTCAACCACGGCGCGGACCTTGCTCTCCCACTTTTCTACAAGTTGTGCCACTACCGGATCGGGCTGGTAGGCGGTGGTGTTAATCGGAATTCGCTTCCAGCCGACGCTGAGAACCTTTCTTGTTGCCTTATCGTAGCGAATGTTGAGCCGGCCGAGTTCTGAGCCATAGCTTCGAAGCCTTACCCCAACTCTGTCTTCAGCTCGAAACATGTTCTCCTTTCCTACATGGTCGTGACCTGAGATCGTGATTGCGTATTCGGGAATGCTGGAAACGATTTCGTCGCATGGTTCCTTTGCGAGGTGAACCAAAGCGATCAGAATGTCGGTTTTGTCCTTGAGTTTGGCCGCCTCAGCGCGGAGAGTGTCGAGGGCAGGGAGCATGCGATTGGGGCCAAAGAGGCGAGGTGTTGTGAGGTTGGGGGAGAGATCTTCCATCAAGACGCCGACAACGCCGATACGGAGTCCGTCGCGATTGAGGATGACACTGCCGGTTTCGGTAAAAAGCCGGCCATCCTTGTTAAGGAAATTTGCTGCGAGTACAGGGTGGCCTGCTGCGGCGAGGAAGTCGTTGATGCGCTCGTAGCCGTAGTCGAATTCATGATTGCCAAGTACGAAGGCGTCGATGCTGAGTGGGCGGAGAACTTCAAAGACAGGCAGCCCGCGAAAGATTGTGCTGACGGGCGAGCCCTGAACGTTGTCTCCTGCATTGAGGAGAATACATCGTGGACAGTTCTTGCGCTCCTGTTGGATTGCAGCGGCAAGGTAGGCCGCCCCTCCAACACCTTTGTCAGAGGGCGAGAGGCGCGCATGGAAATCGTTGAAGTGGAGGATCGAAAAATCCACCACTGAATTCTGCGACCAGCCGGGTGAGGCTAGACAACAGAGCAAGAACAGAGAGCGCATGCTCACTATGGTAGCGAGTTGGCGTCAGTTGGGAGTTGCTGCGAGCCAGTAGCCGCTGCGCGATTTGACATCGGTTCCTGAGCGCCGAACTTCAACATCTATCGTGTGCCAGCCACCGTCGAGCTGCACAGCTTTACTCGGGCTATAGCTGAGGATGTACTGGTGTTGGAGCTCGTCACTCAACTTCTGAACTGCTGACTCGAAGCCATTCAGGCTTAAGAATGAAAATTCGCTTCCGCCCGTGTACTTTGTGTAAACCTCTTGGGGATTGCTGATGAAGATGGCCTTGGTAGCGGTAAACATCTCCTTGAAGATAGGCATCACGTTGCCCATAGTTCCGCCAAGGGCACTCATCTGTGCCTGAGTTGTTGGCGTATTGGCCATGCCAGCTGGCATCGGCCGTGCGCTGGGTGGAATTGGGTTTGGGCGTGGATACTCGGGCGAAGCCATGAGTTTGTTCATGATTCGCGACATGTTGATCGAATAAACAATAATGTTGTTTAGCTCTACTTCGAGAAGGGCATCCTTTACTCTCGCGACGCTGCCGCTCTCTTGAGTTTCACTGACAAGCACTATGACCCTGCGGTGGTCGGGGGTGCGCTTCTTTAGCATGCGAGCGGCCTCAAGGACAGCATCGGACATAGCGCGGGTTTGCGAGCCGGGGCGCATCTTTGCCAGGGCTTGCTTGAACTTGTCTGTGTCGTTGGTGAAGTCCTGTATGGTTTCTATGCGGTGGTCGAAGGTGACGATGGCCGCTTCGCCACGCTCACCGATGATCAGGGGCTCTAGCATTGACCCGATCTTCATCACGGTAGGCAAAACTTTTTCGGTGGATGCGCTACGCTGCACAACAAGCACCAAAGAGACAGGGACGTAGGATTGATCGAGCTTCAGGTCTTGAACCTTGCCATTGTCGCGAAGAATAAAGTCTTTGACGTCGAGACCTTCAACAGCATTTCCGTCGCGATTCTTGACTGAAGTTGGGGCAACTACTGTGCGCGTTGTGACGCGGAGCACGGTGTCGACTTCCTGGGCGCTTGCCAGTGAAAGAATTATTGCGTACAAAAGGAGCTTCTTAATCATTCTTTTCTCTTTGGTAATCTCCACTCTTGCCGCCACTCTTGGACAACAGGTGTAGATCGGTAATCACTATGCCCTTATCGAGGGCCTTTGTCATGTCGTAAATTGTGAGTGCGGCTATGGCGGCTGCAGTCAATGCTTCCATTTCCGCTCCAGTACCCGCGGTACAGCTCACATAGGTTCTGACGCGAATACCTGCACTTTCGATTCCAAATTCAATATCGACTTTCGAAAGCGGGATCTGGTGGCAGAGGGGAATGAGTTCCGGGGTACGTTTGGCCGCGAGAATGGCGGCGATTCTCGCTACTTCGAGGGGGTCGCCCTTCGGATTGTTTGGCAGGGCCGCAAGAACTTCGGATGACATGTGAACAAAAGCATGCGCACTGGCGGTTCTAGTTGTCGCGTTTTTCTCGGAGATGTCGACCATGCGTGCAGTGCCCGCAGAATCATAATGGCTTAGTTTGTTCATTGCACCAATACCTGAATGGAATCCCCGGCTTGCCAGGACTCTTTCTCAGAGTCTACGACGACGAAACAGTTGGCACGAACCAGTGTGGGGATGTCGCCTGAGCCTTGCCAGGAAAGAATCTCGACCTTCTGCCCGAAGCCTGAAAGCAAACCTGGCAGAAAGCGAGTGAGGCCGGGCTTGTGGGAATAGCTGGCCTGAATTGCAGCGGAGTGGAAATGCAGCGCTGGATGGGCGATACCAGAGAGACGGCTCATGG
>JBKJUN010000204.1:0-2917 GCA_046590555.1 Bryobacter sp.
GTCCTGCAAGTGTGTGGAAGCCGAAATCGGGCCGCAGGCTATTCTGTCCATAGAAAAGGCCAGCCATCAGGTTGGGAAGTGTCCAAAAAGAATGAGAACTGGATCGAGAGGCGATGCCACACCAGAAAATCATGAGCATTGAGGCAAGAGATGCAGCCTGCAACGCGGCGAAGAGCCTGTCGGTGCGAGTGGCTGGTGTTTGGTAAGCAAGGCCCGGGTTTTGCGCCGGAGGGTCGGGCAAAGAGTCCGGGGAAGGCGAGTCGATCATACCGCAACCTAATGGTAGCATTGGAGTTCTTTAACAATCATGACAAAGCGACGCGTATGCATCACCGGGATTGGCGTGATCAGTCCCAATGGTTTGGGCCGAGAGGAATTTTGGCGAAATACTCGTGCGGGAAATAGTGGAGTCAAAAAGATCTCCAGATTCGATTGTTCGGGGCAGCCGGTTCAGATTGCAGGCGAGATTGTTGGATTTGATCCTCTGGCCTACATGTCGGCCAGAGATCTTGAGGGGACTGGACTTGCTACGCCATACGCAATCGCTGCGGCCGGTGAGGCGCTGGCCGACGCAAAAGTGGATTGGTCGTCGATGGACCTCGAAGCGTTGAGAAGAGTAAGCGTCTATGTCGGGAGCGGCGGAGGCAATCAGGAGTTTACAGAGCGACAGTATTCTTACTACTACAGCGGGCAGCAGAAGAAATGCAGTGTTTATGTGATCCCTTCGAGCACGCTTGGTACATTGGCCAGCGAAATCTCGATGCAGTACGGTTTTCGCGGGTTGAGCCACATGTTCAGTAACGGGTGCACGAGCTCTACCGATGCAATCGGTTATGCATTTCGCGCGATTAAGCACGGGGATGCCGAAATGGCTATCTGTGGCGGAGTGGATGCTCCCATCGCGCCTCTGACCCTCAGGGGCTTCCAGCTATTGAGAATCATGAGCACGGGTTCGAATGAAGCTCCCGAGCGCGCCTCAAAGCCTTTTAGTGCTGGCCGGGATGGCTTTGTACTTGCGGAAGGTGCCTGGTTTTTCGTAATGGAGAGTGAAGAGAGTGCTCGCAAACGAGGTGCCACGATCTATGGTGAAATTGCCGGGTATGGGGCAACTTGCGAAGCATTTCATCGAGTCAGGTTAGAGGAGGTTGGCATTGAACCTGCACGAGCGATGGAGTTGGCAATGACGGAGGCCGGGTTCAAGCCTGAAGACTTCGACTACTTGCACTACCACGGCACTGCTACTCACTTGAACGACCGGGTGGAAACGACTGCTGTGAAGTTGGCTTTTGGGGATTACGCGCGGGATTTGCCAGGGTCCAGTATTAAGAGCATGATTGGGCATCCACAGGGAGCTTGCGGGGCAGCCAGCTTGGCGACAACCCTGCTCGCCATGAGGGACAAGTTTGCACCCCCCACGATCAATCTGGAGGAAGCAGCAGTGGAATGTGACTTGGACTACATTGCCAATACCGGCAGGGCTTTGGAAATCAAAAAAGCGATGGTGAACACCATCGCTTTCGGGAGCAAGAATGCAGCTCTTGCTGTTGGACTTGTGAACTGAGTGCTAGTCGGGCTTCGAGTAGTAGTAGGTGTGATAGTAGGTGTACTTTGAGTAGAGTTCGCCACGGCGAGCGCCGTTGACCACCGTACCCAAAATATTGTTTTCACACAGAGACTGTATGGCACGTGTGATTGAATCCACCGTTGTTACACCCAAACGGACAACCAGGATCGTTCCATCAGACATGGTGGAAAGTAGATTGGCATCAGCTGCAAAGAGCAGCGGAGGAGTATCCAAAATGATCCAGTTGAAAACCTTTTCAAGATTCTTCAAAAGTTCCCGTACCTTGTCGAGGTTCAGTAGCTCAAGCGGATTTATGACTGCTTCGCCAGCAGGCAGGATGCTTAGATTTGTGCCAGCAACTTTCTTGATGATCTGCTCAATGGTCGCTTTCCCGAGCAGGTAATCAGTAATGCCAGGCGAGCGGTCGACCTGAAAGAGATTGTGCACGAGCGGACGGCGGAAGTCGAAGTCGCAAAGCAGTGTGTTGTTGCCTGCGAGGTGAGACTCGGCTAGAGCAAGGTTTACAGCCGCCATCGACTTGCCCTCTGCCGGGGAAGGACTCGTGACGACAACGGTATGGATGGGCTGGAGACTCTGCAGGTGGTTGAGTCTGGTTCGAAGAGTGCGGAACTCTTCGCTGGGCGCTTCGTGGGGGCGGGAAGCGTCGATCAGGTGTGCGTCCTGAGAAGGATTAAACGGGATTTCCTGGATTCGCTCGAGGAGGTTTTCGAAGTCAGGGTGACTGGTTGCAGGGCGCGGGTCGACGATTCGAGAAACCGGCGCTGCGCTTTTGGGCTGGCCCTGAAAATCAGTTGGGCTGGCCCCTGATCGCCTCAAAGCATCATGTACTCGACTCATCGGATTGATCCTTCCAAAAGACTATTTTTTGTTTGCAACATTTTATCTGCTTGTCATATAGAAGACCACCGAGCCGGTCATAATTGCGATGCTGGCTAACGTAGCAGTGGACCAAGCAAGCCAGGCAAGACGGCGGCGGCGGCGGACAACTAAGTCATTTTCGAGCAATGGAATGCAGCCCAAAATCGTGAGCTGGGTGTAGGCTCGTACGTCTTTGAGATTCTTGAGCGTTGAATCCTTCATTTCTTTGGCACCCGCAAAGCAAATTCCCAAAATCAGACCACCGATAGCTCCACCCAGGATAATCATCCATCTCTTGGGCTCGGTTGGATTCTGTGGAAGCGAAGCTTGGTCGAGAACTTCCAGCTTTTCGGTCTGCTTTCTATTTTCGAGTTCAACTGCGGCGTTGGCGCGCTGACGCATCCGATCAATTTCTTCGAAGTCCCTGCGAGCCATCATCGATGACAGCCGAAGTTGTTCATATTCTTTTTCGCT
>JBKJUN010000596.1:0-5745 GCA_046590555.1 Bryobacter sp.
ATCAGGGCCACGACCGCCTTTGCCGGTATCACCGTGGCAGGCTGAGCAATTGCGGACGAAGAGCCGTGCGCCTTCCTCGCGAGGTGTAGGATGCTGAGCCCAGGCAAAGACGGTGGCTGCGGCGAACAAGAGTGAAAGTTTCATTCGCCAACTATGAAATCACACTATCAATTTACATGCGGGAGTAGATGAAGGTGATGACTCCGATTACGCTGGCCAGCAGGACGCTGTGACCGAAGGTGAAGCGGAAGAGTTTGGCCTGATCTTCGGTGGACATCTTGGTGGCGGCTGCGGCTACAGCGATGGTCTGCAGTGAGATCATTTTGCCCATTACGCCGCCTGAGGAGTTGGAGGCAGCCATCAGGACAGGGTCGAGGCCAAGCTTGCCGGCGGTGACTACCTGCAGATTGCCGAAGAGGGCGTTGGAGCTGGTGTCGCTGCCGGTAAGGAATACGCCGAGCCAGCCGAGCATGGCACTGAAGAAGGGGAACAAGACGCCGGTTGCGGCAAAGGCGAGGCCGAGCGTGCCGGTGGCGCCGGAGTAGTTCATCAGGAAGGCCATGCCGAGGACCGAGCAAACCGTGACGGTGGGAATTCGGAGTTGCATTAATGCTTCACCGACTACTTTGATGAATTGCCCGGGCTTGACACCGAGAATGATTGCGCTGAGGACGGCGGCGATCATGCAGCTTGTGCCGGAGGCGGCGAGGAAGTTGAAGTTGAAGACGGCAGTGTAAGGAGTCTCTTTGACCATGACGGGTGGCATGCGCATGATCAGGTTGTGGAGACCCGGCCATTCGATTTTCATGGCGGTTGCGCCCAACATTTTGGCTACTGGTTCGTAGCCCCAGACCAGGACGCAGGCGACGAGGAGTAGATAGGGGCTCCAGGCGTGGAGGACTTTGCCGAGGGGGAGATTGAGGGCGGAGCTCTTTTTGAGGACGAGGTAAATGACCAGGGCGAGGATTGAACTGATCGAACTGAGGATGTCGACCAGTTGAGCGCCGAGGTAGTTTGAAACGAGGAATTGAACACCGGCGAAGGAGCCGCCGCAGAGGAGGGCCGGGAAGAGGACGCGGCGCATGGTGGCGAAGCCTTCGGTGGCGGCGATCAGATATGCCGGAATGATTAAAGATACTGGTGCGCAAATGCGGCCGACCTGACCGCTCAATTCGGCGAGCGGGAGACCGGTGATGCCGGCGAGAGTTACAACGGGGATGCCGATGGAACCGAAGGCAACAGGGGCGGTGTTGGCGAGGAGGCAGATGGCAGATGCTTCAAAGGCACCGAAGCCTACGCCGACCAGCATGGCCGTTGCGACAGCGACAGGTGTGCCGAAACCGGCGGCCCCTTCGATGAATGCGCCGAAGGCGAAAGCAATGAGGAGAGCCTGGAGTGGGCGCTCATTGGTGAGGGAAGCGATGGAATCTTTGATGACTTCAAACTGGCCGGTGACCAGGGTGAGCCGGTAGAGGACAATTGCCCAAAAGATGATCCAGGTGATGGGGAAGAGGGCGAAGCTGGCACCGTAGGCCACGCTGCCAAGGGCCATCGAGCCAGGCATTCCGTAGCCGAATAAGGCGACCCCGAGAGCGGAGGCTAAGCCTGCAAGGGCTGCCATCCAGGCGGGTTTTCTCAAGATCCCCAGCATCGTAAGGAGGACGAAAATAGGAATTGCTGCGATCAGTGCGCTGCCGGTTATGCCGAGCCCGGCCATCTCATACGTTTGTGCCCATGTACTGTTCATACGTGAGCCATCATTCCATCACATTCCGCTTCCATCTGGCCAGATAAATATGTATAAAGTTCGATTCAGGCGGATTCAGCCTCTGGAAGGAATTCTTTTCCCAACGCGGATTTGAGCGTCCAGACCAGGGATGCGCCGACCAGGGCATAGTGGTCGGCCTTGACTCCGAAGTCGACGTGTTTTGCGCCGAGTTCGGCTGGTCTCGGCCGGGCTGAGTTCCATAAGAGTCTTAGCTAAAGTACCAAGGGAAGCCTAGTTGCGGCGCTCGCGAATTTCGCGGATTGCTTTGGCGAGGTCTATGGGTTGATAGACAGTAAGCACTTTGCCCTTTGGACCGGCCTTGACGAATTTCTCGAGGAGGTCGGTGGCAGTGGCATTCCAAGGAGTTAGGGATAAGTAATAGGTTGCTGGCAACTGGCTGCGTAATTCCCTGAGTAGTGGTGAGATCTTTTGCCCCCAACGCCAAGAGGGACCGAGGAAGACAACCGCGTCGCTGGGTTGTTTCATGGCGACTTCGTCTCGCACAAGGTTGCTCAAGAAGCCTTCTTCGTTGACGCCTTTGAGGGTATCGAATGAGACTGTGCCGAGGCTGAGATTCATTAGTGCATCCATGAGGCGTTCGAAATCTGGTGCTCCGAAGTTGTCGCTTTCGAAGATGACGCGGCGGCCGTCGAAATCGAAGACTTTCACTTTGGCTGCGGCGTAACCGCCGGTGTCCAGGAGGCTGCGCAAGGAGTTGAGCAGGACGGCGCGATCCCAGGCTGAGAGTTTGGTTATGATGCGGCGGCGGAACATGGGTGCAGCGTGGATGAGAACGCTTAGCTTGCCGGTGCCGCCGCTCATGCCCTTCCAGCTTTCCATCCCGCTTTCGGCTATTTCGCCTGGCCCGATCTGGAGAGGGACTCCCTGTGCGCGTGCTTCGATTTTCCAGTCTTTGCGGCAAGTGCGGCCGGAGGAATCCATTACCCAGAGATTAATGCGGTATTTGCCTTCGCCGACGACGAAGCCTCCGCCGAGGTTCATTTCGGCGTTGCCGGTTGTCCAGAATTGTGGTGGGGCGCGCTGCGGGAAGCCAGCTTTGGAGTACAGGTAGGATGGGGTTTTGCCTGGAGCTTCGGGAGTGACCTTTAGAGCAACGACCATGGGACGCTCGCGGCCACGGGCGGCAAACTGGCGGACGGGAATAGCGATGTCGTAACCGGTCCAGTGCTGGAAGCCGAAAGAGAGTCTGGTGGGGAAGGTGTAGACGCCGCAGCGGAGGCGCATTTCGGGAGACTCTTTGACGCCTTCAGCGGACTGGAAGAAGCGCTTGAGTTCCTGCTCCTGCGGGCTCCCGGGAGTGAGGAGCAATTGACCCCGGGAAATTTCGGCAACGAAGATCAGCAGGATACAGCGCCACATCTTGCCTCATCATCTCATCCCCCGCGCTTGGTTTTGACTTTTCGCAGTGATTCCGGGTGGACTTCGATTAGATGCTCTCGTAGTACGCCTTACCGGAATAGAACGAAGTGGCATCAAATAGCTTCAAGGACTCTGTTGGGTAGTCGATAAAGATACGCGTGGTGTCACTGAAGGAATTTCTTGATAGTCCAGACCAGCAGGTATTGGCTGCTGTGATTGATTCGTACCAGCGGCTGCTTGTCGTCACTGCGGACTGCAATACAGGATTGTGTACGCATTCAGCTGGGGACCTTGCTGCACAACTTCGGCTGATCGAGGCATCAATCTCTGTAGAGACTCGCCCAATGGAGCTGGCGCAGAAGCAGGAACAAGCAGAACAACATCTGCATGCATGGCAGGACCGGACGCAGGATTATCTGCGGAAGAAAGCTTCCGAGATGAAGGACCTGATGATGCTGATGGCCAAAACGGCCGAATCGGTGGGGGAGAGGGATCAGCATCACAACAAGCATCTAAAGGGGCTGACTGAGAGGCTGAAGGGGATCGCTGAGCTGGAAGACATTACTCGTTTAAGGGCGAGCCTGATGTCGAGTGTGGAGGAGATGAGCCGGACGGTGGAGCAGATGTCGCGAGAGACAGAGCAAACGATGCGGGCGCTGGAGGTGGAGCTTTCGAATTACCGGAGTCGCCTTGCGCAGACTGAGGCTGCGGCACTGGTTGATCCACTTACGAAACTTGCAAATCGGCGCCGATTAGAGGCGGATCTGAGCGCGAGGATGCGCCGGGGTCAGCCGTTTGCGATGATTCTGCTGGATTTAAATGGCTTTAAGTCGATTAACGATACGTATGGTCATCTTGCGGGGGATCAATTGTTGCGGCAGTTTTCATCGGAACTGAAACATGTGCTGCGGCAGACGGATCTGGTGGGACGTTGGGGTGGGGATGAGTTTCTGTTGTTGTTGAATGGGGAGATGGCTCAGGCAGAGGCGGCCAAGCAAAGGATTATGCAATGGGTATGGGGCACCTATCCGCTAAAAGTGGAAGCTGGTGCCCCATCGGTGAAGGTCGAAGTGACTGCTGCGATTGGCATTGGTCTATGGAGGCCGGAAATGATTGCCGCCGACCTGATTGGTGAGGCTGACGCGGACATGTACCGGCAGAAGGCAAAGACGAAGAGCACCTAGCGGCGCGTCCAAGCCAGGAAGGCGAGTGCTGCGGCCACTACGGAGAGCGTGGCTGGTTCGGGGACCGTGAGGCATGACCGGGTACCTGGAGCCTTTGACTCGCTCTGGTGCGAGGCGGAGTTGGTCGTAGAGGCTTTTTCACCGGCTGTGGCACGGGGGTAGGCAGCGGTGCGGACTGAGTCGGAGAGGTTGAATTAGTTTTTCTTGAGCAACCAGACTTCGGCCAGGCGAGAACGCTGGCGCCAGTTGAGGTGGGCTTCGTCTTTTGGGATCTCCCAGGTGAGTTCCAAGCGACCGTCGGTGAGTGCTTCGGCGGGTACTTCGAATTCGAAGAAGTCGTTTTTCTTCTGGCCGTTGACGGGCTTGCCGTCGATGTTGAGGAGGCTCTTGCCCTGGCCTCCGGTCTTGACTGTGTAGCGACCGCTGGGATCGATACCTTCATAGCTGATTTGCTTGGGCCACATGGTGGTTTGGGAAGAGAGGCGGAGGCGGCTCATGCCCTGGTCGAGCCACCAGAACATGGGTTCGTCACGGTCGTCCATTTCGGTGTGAGGGGAGCGGCCTTCGTTGCCGATGTCGTCGTAGAAGCTGCCTGGGCCTGGGGATTCCCAGCTTGCGATCTCGGTGAGGCGGGCTCGCTTGGCCGCTTCGGTTGTGAGTTCGCGGACATTGCGGAATTGGTCTTCGAGCCAGTAGCGATTGTTAAGTGGGTAGTCTACGAAGTCGAGGACGGCCCCGCGCTCTGTGCCGCTGGCCTGGTATTTGCTGACACTGGTTTGCAGGCCGATCGACTGGAAGAGTTGCTCGCAGAGGTCTACGATGCGGTCTCGCAGGTTGGTGTGGCGGGGCCATTGGCCGATGGTGGTGAGGGCTGAATCCATGGCCTGATCGGCGTTGAGATCTTTGCGCATTAAGGTGGCGTTTGCCTTTGCTTCGAGGGTGCGCTCGTGGATCTGGCGACGGCGGACGAAGGTATCGTAGATGGCCCGGAGCTGGAGCATTTGCCAGCGCCAGTTGGTGTTGAGGTTTGGGAGACTGGCTGAGAGTTTGTCCCATAGGAGCAGGGTGGCTTCGACGTTGCCGTTGTCGATGAGGGGGCCGCGCCAGTTGCGTTCGAGGGCGAGGATCGCGTCGGCAATATTTTCGGCGTGTTCGGTTGAGAAGTAAGTCCTTGCGTAGTCGATCATAATGCTTCGCGCGTCTTGATTGGGGTTCCAGCCGAGGGCGCTGAAGACGATCTTGTTGACGTCGTCGTGAACTCCGTCGGAGTAACTGATGAAGCCGTTGCTGGTGCCTACGAATTGGTTGTGGATACGAGAGAATTCGGCGGGGCGGGGGTTGATGGCTTCGCGGCCGAGGGTGAGGGCGATGGCCTGGTCGAGGTTTGGGAGACTGGCTGAGAGTTTGTCCCAT
>JBKJUN010000652.1:0-2484 GCA_046590555.1 Bryobacter sp.
TGTGTTGGGCGAGGCGCTGGGGAAGCCATTGCAGTTCTCGAAACCGGATGGCAAGTTGATCACTTACGGGTCTATTATCACGAGCATTTCGCTGGCGAGGGTTAGCGATGGCGGGGAGGTAGTCTGGAAGACGGATACCAAGTTGAAGTATCTTCAGCAGATTCTGCCCGATCCAAACATCACTGCGGTGATTGGCAGGCCTGTTCCCAAGAGCGAAGTCGACGTGCCACCTATGACGCTGGTGCTGATCGATATGGCAACGGGAAAACTGCGCGCAATCAAGTTCTGAGCCAGAGCCAGGTAGTGCCGACCAGGACTGCAACAAGAGCCCAGCCGATGAGGAAGCCGTTGAGGTCTTCTTTGTAGGAGGCTCCCTTTTTGAGGCCAGTGGCGAGATCTGCCAGCAGAAGGCGGGTGCCTGGGGCGGCGGTGCCTTCGACAGGTTCAGCGAAGCGGGCAAAGAAGGGGTCGAGAGTGGTGGCGGGCTCCGGGCTGGTGGCGTAGCTGACCACGATCAGTGCGGCAATGCCGGTAACGAGGGAGATGGCGAAGGCGTTAGGGTCCCAGTGGTCGAGACGCTGGCCACTGGCTGCCATGAGGGCGAAGTTCACAACGAGCGGAACAAAGAGGCTGGCGGCCGCGCCCCAACGATTGGCTCGTCGCCAGAGAATGCCACCGAAGATGCTGATGCCCATGTAGGTAGCCATCGTTTCTGTGAGCAGGAATGAGTAGAGTACGCGATCTACCAGGAAGAGAGCGTAGAGGATTCCGAATAGGGAGAGGACGAGGCCACTGATGCGGCCGGCCCAGAGGTAGTGTGTGTCGGTGGCTTCGCGGCGGAAGAAGCGCTGGTAAAGGTTTTTGGTGAAGAGTGCGCCGGAGTCGACCATGAAGGCAGAGCAGGTGCTCATGTTGGCAGCGAGGATGCTGGCGAGCATGAGGCCGAGCCCGCCGGGGAAAAGGAGATGGCGGCAGGCGAGACCGAAGGCGTCTTCGGGGTCTTCGAGGCGGCCGAAGCCGGAGTTGGGGTTGGCAGCGAGGGCAGCGACCATAAGACCGACCAGGGCCCAGCCGATGGTGCAGATGCGCTTGACGAAGTTGCCATGAAACATGCCGTTGCGGCAGGCGCGTTCGTCTTTACCGGTGCCGACGGCGGCGAGCTGGTGGGGTTGAGAGATGATTCCGATCAAGCCATTCAAGGTGAGTAGGAAAATGAACCAGACACCGATGCCGTTGGGGGTGGCTAGCGAGAAGAAGTGAGGGGCGAGTGTTTGTTTCATACCCGCGAGGCCGCCGACCTGGCCCCAGCCCAAGGGGATCAACATAAAAGAGAGGGCGATGATGAGGAAGCCCTGGAAGAAGTCGGTCCAGGCGCTGGCCAGCAGGCCGCCGATGAAGCTGTAGAGCAGAAAGATGATCGTCATCCAGAGGACGATCGAGTTGGCGGAGACTGCACCACCGGTGGCCTGGCTGATCACCTTGCCTGCGCCCTTGAGCATAGAGGCCATGTTGATCGTGAAGTAGATGAGGGCGAAGGCGGTGTAGATGACGCCCATCCAGGGGCCGTAGCGGTCTTCGACAACTTCGCCGATGGTAGTGCGGCGCATGCGGCGAAAGAGTGGAGCGATGAGCCAATAGAAGGGCGTTGCGAAGAGGTTCTTCCACTGAAACCAGATGCCGGAGAAGCCGCTGGTGTAGACAGCGCCGGCGAGGGAGACGGGCATTTCTGCATGGGTACCGATGCCGAAACTTTGGCCAATCATGAGCCAGCGATTGAAGCCTCGATTGCCAAGGAAGTAGCTCTCTGTGCCCCGGACGTAACGCCCGGCGATGATGCCGATGGCGGCAACGATCACGAGGTAGCCGATGAGGACGACCCAGTCGATGATATGAAGTTGAAGACTCATGTGGGAGATTGCATAGTATCGCAGGAAGAAGCGAGCTGAACGTAAAGAAAATCGTTAGACTTTTTGATGTCTCGGTTGGGCCCTGTTTTACGCTATTTCATGTAGGTGTTGCGCTCACCTTAAATGGTGCCGTACTGGTCTTTGTTGGTTCGGGTTTAAGCTGTCAAGAAAGTGAAAGAGCAAGGAAAAGAGATTCAAACATGAAAAACGAGAAAGCAGCAACAATGCCTCCCTGGGGGCAACAGACAGCTGGCGACGTAGAAGCAATGCAGTCAGATCTTAAAGTTCCCGAGCATTGGAAAACCGGGCAAGGGCTGGGAGGAGCAGCCCTTCGCAACAGTTGGGACGCCTTCATAGCCAGTACGCTCAAGCTGCTCTCGGCTTGTCTTTGGCCGGCCTACGACATTCAACAAGGAGATTGGCCGGCGCAAACAGAAGCACTGAGAATCAGCACAACAAAAGCCGATCTGGCTCTCCTTGCCGAGATGCAAAGTGAATCGCCGACCTTGATCAACAAACCCGTCAGAAGCCCTGTAGGAGGCCCGGTGCCTCAAAGTCACCTTCGCCACTTCGAGTT
>JBKJUN010000069.1:0-3638 GCA_046590555.1 Bryobacter sp.
CCGAAGAGGGTCGCCAAAAGGCTCCCCATCCGGCCGATGTGAACTTTATCGTTCACAAGTATTTTCAGGAATTTTTCAGCCCTTATTCCCAATAAAACAAACAAAACTTCACCCAAAAACCACCAATTCCACAAAAGTGCCTTGTTAGCTTACCCACATGGCAACCCCATCCGCAAACGCAACAGCGAGCGCGCCGTCGCCCGCACCTGACACGTCATCGAAGAAAACGATGACCGATGCCTCTATGGCAGCAAACCGCGCCAACGCGCAGAAATCAACTGGCCCCAAGACCGCCTTCGGTCGCGCCAAATCCGCAACCAACAGCATCAGCCACGGCCTCACCGCCACCTCTGAACTCTTCCTCAACCCGGAAGACCAGCTCAACTACGAAACTCTCAAGTCCAGGCTCCGCGCAGAATGCCTCCCCGACTCCCAACTCGAAGAGCAAGCCTTCCTCCGCTTCGCCTTCTCCACCTTCCAATCCCAGCGCGCCCAAGCCTTCGAAGTCCAGACACAAGACCGTTGGCTCGACAACCCCGAAAACCCCAACTTCTTCAATCAAATGGAACGCTTTGTCAAACTCACCGCTCTCCTCGAACGGCGCGCTGATAAAGCTCTCAACGAACTCCGCAGACTCCAGGCAGACCGCATCACCTCCATGCGTGTCCACGGCGAACTCTACTGTCTCGGTAAAAAAGTCGACATCCCGGCCAGCTTCCCCACAACCGAACTTCTCAAGTCAAACCTCTCCCAAACCAGCCCTGGCATATTGGCCGTTTACGCGCTAAGTTTCCTGCAAGAAGTCAAAGACATCATTGAGAACCAAACCCCGCCAAAGGACGACAAATGACTCCCGCTCTATGGCTCAAGGTGATAATTCAGCTCGCCGGCCTCTACAGCCACCTTCAGCGAATTCTGCCGCGGCGGCAGAGGGCATGTAGCAAAAGGCGTATAAGCGCAAGGCGGGTTGTAAGCCTTGTTAAAGTCAAAACTCACAGTGCCATCCTTGGCCAGATCACCATACAAGAAGCGGCCCGCGGGATAAGTCGCCTTACCACTCGAACGGTCCCTGAAAATCAGCCACAACTGACCCTCCCCGGCCTTCAGCACTTGTGCCCGATGTGTCGCGCCAGCCAGTTGAAACTCAATCTCCCCGGGGCTCTCATGCTCCTCAATCACGCCTTCAATCACAGTCGGTACGCGCAGCTTCTTCGCCACAGCGTAAGGCAAAAACTTGCCTTTCACGTTGTAATCCGCCTTAACGGGGTACCAGCTCCGGTGCGTAAACGCCTTACGATACTTGCTCGACTTATCGCGCAGCCGAATCCCAAACTTCCCACCCCGCTCGATCACGATCATCGACAAGTCACCCGTCGTCACCAGGTCCGGCGTCTTGTTCGCTCCGTCGTCGATAAGAGTACCTTCCGTAAAGACCTTGCCGTTCACCAAAATGTTGGCCGCAGGCTCCACCTTCAGCACAACCTTCTTGCCGTCAAACTTGAAAACGCCACCTTTGGCTGCAGCTTTTCCAATCGGCAAAACGAAGCCACTCTTCGGGTCACTTCCAAAACTAGTCTCACCAGGCTTTAGCCAATGCAGACCCGCCACCGTCAGCCATCCCGTATCCGACTTAAGCGTTGTCTCCAGTTTGCTTCGATATTCCTGAACCAACTTCTCATGCGCCGGGTCGGGCCCTGCTCCGCTCAGTCCTATTGCCATAAAAACAATCACCGCATATTTGATCGACATTGGTATATTTCTACTCTCTCACCGTTAAGATGTAGAATCAACCCCATGCGATTCGCCACTTTGGGAATCACCTGTCTCGCCCTCCAAATCGGGAGTGGACAGGACTTTTCCAGCATCCAAATCGAAAAAGCCTCCGGCGGCCTACGCTTCGCCCAGGCTCCGCTCTGGTCTAAAACCGCCACAGCTCTGCTCTTCTGCGACGTCCCGAACGACCAGATCCTCGCCTTCCTCCCTGGCAAAGGCACAGCCAAGTACCGCGAAGAGATGGCCGGCCCTAGCGCCATTGCTTACGACAAAGAAAACCACCTCGTCGTTGCCCAAACCAAGGCCCGTCGGATCATCCGTCTCTACCCTGGTGACGAAAAGAAGTTCGATATCCTCGCCGACCGTTTCGAGGGCAAACGCCTCAACGCCCCCAACGACCTCGTCATCCGCAAAGACGGCCAGCTCTACTTCACAGACCCTGCCTTCGGCAACCAGGCCGACACCCGCGAGCTTGATTTCTACGGCGTCTACCACCTCAACCCCAAAGGCGGGCTTACTGTTATCGCCAAGCCTAAAGGCCGCCCCAATGGCCTCACCCTTTCGCCCAACGGCCGTATCCTCTATGTCTCCAATGCAGACGAGCGAAAAGTCTACGCTTACGACCTTGATGGCAAAGGTATCGCCACCAACGAACGCGTCTTTCTCGACAACATCGACGGCCCGCCCGACGGCCTCCACGTAGACGAAAAGGGCAATCTCTACATTGCCGCCAACCACATCTACATCGTCTCGCCACAAGCCAAACCACTCCACACCATTCATATGGGCGACAAGCCCTCCAACATGGCCTTTGGCGACGAAGACCGCATGACTCTCTACATCACTGCAAAGACCGGCCTCTATCGTGCGAGGATGAAGGTTAAGGGAGTGACCACCGAATAGCTGTAAAACTCGACATTCGGCGCTACCCGGCAAAACCCATTCTGGGCGTCGGTGCGCTGATTTTTGATGGCAACTGCATCCTTCTTGTGCAGCGAGGCACAGAGCCCCTCAAGGGTTTTTGGAGCCTGCCCGGTGGTGCCGTTGAATCCGGCGAAACCCTCGAAGAAGCCCTCCTCCGTGAGGTAATGGAAGAAACCAGCCTCGAAGTCAAAATCGTCCGTTTCGGCGAAATCTTCGAACGCATCATGCCCGACACAGCCGGCGAAATCGAGTATCACTACGTCCTGCTCGACTATGTCTGTGAGATCACAAGTGGCGAACCCGCCGCCGGCAGCGACTCTGCCGACGTCCGCTGGTTCTCCCCCGAAGAATTGAAAGGAGTGCCCGTTACCTCGGGCACACTCGAAGTAATCGAACGATGCCGAACTGGAGCCAAGACCTCTTAGAGTACGAATCCCTCCGCGCCTTGCTTGGGCGCTACGTCTCATCCGCCGCCGGCCACCGCCAGCTCGATGCGATGCAACCTTCCACAGACCGCGAAGCCCTTATCGATAGCCTCGCCGAACTCAGCGAAGCACTCACCTTCCTCACCGAAGGCGATAGCGAAGACTCTGGCCTCCCCCGCCTCCGCTTCACCGATCTCGAAGATGTAAACGAAGCCGTGGCTCGCGTCCGCATCGAAGGCGCAGTCCTTGATGGTCTCGAAATCCTCGCTGTCCGCGCCTGGCTCACCCGCGCTACAGAATTCCGGCAAGGCCTCAGCGAATCGCCCTATCGTTTCCCGCTCCTCTGGGAAAAGGCCGAAAAGATCGGCGACTTCCGCCAGCTTCTCCGTGCCCTTGATGGCAAAATCCGCCCCGATGGCGGCCTCGAAGATGATGCCAGTGTCGCCCTCAAGCGCCTCCGTCAAGAGCTCGGCCGCCAGAAGGAATCTATCCAGAACTCCCTCGAACGCTTCATGC
>JBKJUN010000084.1:0-9037 GCA_046590555.1 Bryobacter sp.
AGAACTCCTGCCACGGCGTTTGTGTCTCGGCGATTTGCAGCTTCACGTTCTTCTTGCGAATCTCGATCTCTTCGTCGCTCAGCACGACGTCGACACGGCGGGTGTTGAAATCAACACGAATGGTATCGCCTGTTTCGAGGATGGCGAGATTGCCGCCTACAGCTGCTTCAGGTGAGACGTTTAGGATGGAGGCACTGGCGCTGGTGCCACTCTGCCGGCCGTCCCCAAGGGTGGGCAACTGATTGATACCGATCTTGATGAGGCGATCCGGTGGGAGCATGTTTACGACTTCAGCCGCGCCTGGATAACCTACAGGACCGCAGCCCCGGATCACCAGAATGCAGCGCTCGTCGATGTTGAGTGATTCGTCGTTGATTCTCTCGTGATAATCCTCTGGGCCTTCGAAGACGATGGCGCGGGCGGTGAAGGCATTTTCGTCGCCTGGGGTCTCGAGGAAGAGCTTGCGGAATTCCTTGCCGATGACGGAGCTCTTCACCAAAGCACTTGAAAAGAGATTGCCTTCCATAACAAGAAAGCCTGCATTGAGGGAGAGTGGGTCCTCAATTCCGCGGATGACCTTGTGATCGGTGGATCGCGTGTGCCGGTAGCAGTCCCCAACAGTCGAGCCTGAAACATTCATGGCTGATTCGTGGATCTTGCCGGCGCAGATCAATTCGCCGATGATGGCCGGGATGCCGCCTGCCAGGTGAAAACTTTCGGTGAGGTATTCGCCAGCCGGTTGGACGTTAGCGAGCAGCGGAATTTCGTGGCCTATTGTCTCCCAGTCCTTGGTCTTCAGCTCAACGCCCATGTGCCGTGCAATGGCAACCAGATGCGGCGGGCAGTTGGTCGAGCCGCCGATGGCGCTGCAGACGACAATCGCGTTCTCGAAGGCCTGACGAGTCATGATCGCCGAAGGCCGCAAGTCTTCGCGTACCATCTCGACAATACGTTTGCCGGTGCGGAAGGCCATTTGGGTTCGCTCGCGATAGGGCGCTGGAATTACTGCGCAACCCGGTAGGCTCATGCCCAAAGCCTCGGCCAAGGAGTTCATCGAACTCGCCGTGCCCATCGTGTTGCAATGGCCGGGGCTGGGGGCTGAGGCCATCACCATGTCCATGAACTGGTCGTAGTCGATCTCGCCTGCGGCGTGCATGCGGCGGGCTTCCCAAACGGTCATGCCGCTGCCGGCCAGCTTGCCCTTGTAGTAGCTGTTGAGCATCGGGCCGCCGCTGAGGACGATCGACGGGAGGTTAACGGTTGCGGCTGCCATCAGGCAGGCGGGGGTGGTTTTGTCGCAACCGGTGGTGAGCACGACACCGTCGAAGAAGTAGCCATGAAGGATTTCAACCAGGCCCATGTAGGCGAGGTTGCGGTCCAGCGCTGCGGTCGGACGTCGGCAGTTCTCAAAGATCGGGTGGACGGGGAAGATGAACGGGACACCACCTGCGTCGCGAATGCCGTCGCGGATGCGATCGGCCAAATCGAGGTGAATACGGTTGCAGGGCGAGAGGTCTGATCCTGTCTGGGCAATGCCGATGATCGGCCTCCCTGATTGCAATTCTTCGCGGGTGAGGCCGTAGTTGGCATAGCGCTCGAGATAGACCGCAGTCATACCGAGATTGTCGGGATTCTGAAACCAGTTCTGGCTACGGAGGGGGAACTTGCGGTCGCGATTCATATGTTTAGGCCATTCTCTCTCAAAATGATCGAGCTAAAGATCCAAAACCTTTTTGACGATCATGCCTCAAGACTGAGGTTTCGTTCATGTGTCAGATTAAGCCTGTAATCGACGCTTTTTCTTAATCGTATATTTGATAGTATCTGGGAACCAAGGAACTTCACTTATGATCCAAGTTGTTACGCGACTGTTGTTTATTCTTTCGTTCGCCGTCTTCACGGCTTTCAGCCAGGTCACTACTGGCACCATTCTCAGCTCCGTCACTGATTCCGCCGGTGCCGCTATCTCTGCCGCTGCCATCACAATCACCGAAGTCAATAAAAACACCACCAGCCGCACTCAAAGCGACGACTCAGGCTCCTTCAACGTCCCTTTTCTTGTCCCCGGTACTTACACCATCGCCGTCGAGAAGCCGGGCTTTAAGAAAGGTGTACAAATCAATCTCCTCCTTGAAGTTGACCAAAAAGCCCGAGCCGACTTCCAACTTACCATCGGCAACGTTTCGGAGACTATTGAGGTCACCGCCGCAGCCCCCCTCGTGCGTTCGGAATCCGCCGAACTCGGCGAAGTCATCGGCACCCGCGCCGTCCGCGAACTCCCCCTCAATGGCCGCAACTTCGCCCAACTCGTGTATCTGAATCCTGGCGTCACCCCTGGCCAAGCAGGCGAAAACCTCTCAGGAGCCTCCACTTTCAACCCTCGAGGACCCTCGAATTTTAACGCCCTCGGCAGCCGCGCCAACACCAACGCCTGGCTTGTTGACGGTATCGACAATAATGAGTACACCTTCAATACCGTCATTGTCGCCCCCAGCGTCGAATCCGTCCGCGAGTTCAAAACCCTCACTGGCGTCTTCTCCGCTGAGTTCGGTCGCGGTGCTGGCGTCGTCTCCATCTCCACCCAATCGGGTTCCAATGACCTGCATGGCAACGTCTTCGAGTTCCATCGCAACCACGTCCTCGACGCTCGTAATGTTTTCGCCCCCGCCAACCAGCGCAAGCCGGTCTTTCGCCAAAATCAATACGGCCTCGCCGTCGGTGGACCCCTGATCATCCCAAAAATCTACAACGGAAAAAACAAGACGTTCTTTTTCTTTGATTACGCCGCTCTCCGTACCGGTCGCGGTATTGCCACCGTCAACACTGTTCCTACCGCTCAGATGCGCAATGGCGACTTCAGCCAGTTGATCGCCGCTGGCGGGCCCAATCTCACCATTTACGATCCCAGATCCACCCGTGCCGTCGCCGGATCTGCCATTCCTGTTCGAGACGCCTTTCCCGGCAACATCATGCCAGCCACAGCCATTAACCCGGTAGGTCGCAACGTCCTCAGTATCTATCCCACCCCCAACGCCACGGGCCGGGTCAACGGACTCTTCGATAATTTCACTTCCGTCCCCAATCGTCTGGTTCGGGATAACGTCTACACCGGTCGCTTCGATCACGTCGTCAGTACCAAAGACAACATCTTCTTCCGTTACACCTATAACAACTACAACCTGACCGCTCCCCAGGGTCAGTCCAATTGCTGTCTACCCACCCCCGCCGACGCTGCCTCCCGCTTCACTCTCGGACCGTACGTCGCGGGCCTTCAGGACACCATTCTTACCACCCAAGGCTCCGCCTTTAACTGGACCCGCATCCTGAAACCGAACCTGCTGCACGAGTTCCGCGCCGGCTTCGCCCGTACGAACCCCCTCACCACCCAGCAAGACATCGGCATCAACGCCGCCACCTCGCTCGGGATCCGTAATATCAATTTGAATCGCCAGTCTTCTGGTATTCCCACCATCAACATCGCCGACATCACCGGCATTTCGGGCGGACCTGCCTTCCTGCCGGTGAACCCTCTCCAGACCCACTACCAACTCGATAGCGCCTGGAACTGGACCGTCGGCAAACATACTCTCAAGTTCGGCTGGCACATCGTCCGGCGCGACGCCCAACCCTTCGTTAACGAGGCCGTGCGCGGCAACATGAACTTCAACCGCGCCTTCACCGCCAACCCATCCAGCCCCGCCAACTCCGGCTTCGGCCCGGCCTCCCTCCTCACCAGCTTCATGAACAGCGGCAACCGCTCCGGCCTCTTTGAACCCTTCTATCTCCGAATCTGGGAGAACTCGCTCTACATCCAGGACGACATCAAACTCAGCCGCCGTCTCACCCTTAACCTCGGTGTCCGCCATGAGGTCTTCCTGCCCGAGACCGAGAAATACGATCGCCTTCCGAACTTTGATCTCGGCACCTTGAAAGTCATCTATGCCGGACAGGACGGCGTATCCCGTAGCGCCAATAAGCGGACCAATTGGAAGAACTTCGGCCCCCGCATCGGCCTCGCATACGATCTTACAGGGAGCGGTAAGACCATCATCCGCGGAGGCTACAGCTTGGTCTACTTCCCCGACCCCGTTACCGCCAACGGCCAAATCGGCCTCAACATTCCTATCTTCTTCACCCAGTCGCTGGTGTTTCCGGACTTCCCCATCGGTATGCAGGGTGTTGCCAGCATCGACAACCCGTTCCCACTGCCAACTGCTGTCCAGCCCCGTACCACGGCCGAACTCAACGCTCTCAACCCGTCTCCTCGAGTCAATGGCCATTCGTTGCTCAACCGGACGCCGTACATGCAGACCTGGACCGCCAACATTCAGCGCCAACTCGCGTCGTCTCTTATGGTCGAAATCGATTATGCCGGCTCCACTGGGATGAATCTCGCTCAAGCCTATAACCCGAACGAGACCCAGCCGGGCCCCGGTGCCTTGGCACCGCGCCGTCTGCTCCAGCCCCTGAACAACGTCAACAACATATTCTTCGTCGACTACCGTTCTCGTAGTTCCTTTCACAGCATGCAGTTGAAGGCTACTAAGCGTTACGAAAACGGTCTCCAATTCCTCGCCGCTTACACTTGGGGCAAGTCGCTTGACTACACAGGGTCAGTCGGCTCCGGCGGTGGTGCTTCCGGCGGTCCTCAAACCGTCACCTGTCTCGATTGCAATCGTGGTCCTTCGGGCTTTGACGTCCGCCACCGCGCCGTTTTCAGCTACGTCTACGATTTGCCCTTTGGCAAGGGTAAAAAGATGGATGCAGGTAACAGCGTTGTGAACAAGGTGATTGGCGGCTGGCAGATGAGCGGCATCACGACGCTCACCACGGGCCGTCCGTTTACTCCAGGCCTTGCGGCTGGTGTTAACAACGGAGCCCCGAGCTGGCCGAATCGCTTGGCCTGTTCGGGCAAGCTCGACAAGCCGACGGCCGACCGTTGGTTTGATCCGGGCTGTTTTGCCGCTCCCCCTGCCTTCACATATGGCAACGTAGGCCGCGGCATTCTTTACTCGCCGGGCATCGTTAACTTCGACACTTCATTTGTTAAGAACAACCGTTTCGGTGCGAGCGAGAGATTTAATGCTCAGTTCCGCTTCGAGGCCTACAACCTCTTCAACAGCCCCTATTTCGGCTTTCCCAATGCCTCCATCGGGTCGCCCACCGCAGGCCGTATTACTTCCACCGTCGGCGACAACCGCAGTCTCCAGCTTGCACTCAAGTTCGAGTTCTGAACCTAAGTCGTAGTCCTTTCCTTCTTTAGAAGGTGGCTACGGAGGGCGAACTTGCAGTCGCGATTCATATGTTTAGGCCATCCTTGCTAAAGAGGAGTGAGCTAAAGATTTAAAACATTTTTGACAATCATGTTTTAGAGCTTAAGTTTCATTCATGTATCCGATCAAGAATTGTGATAGCTTAATGTTACAAAACCAATTCCTTCAGGAGGAAAATTATGCGAACTAAGTGGTTTGCACAGCTAAGCCTGTTGCTACTTCTTTTCTCGGCCTCAGTATTCGGCCAAACCCTAGGCGACGTTTCCGGTGCGGTAACGGACCCCCAAGGTGCTCCCGTGGCTGGCTCGAATGTCACCATCAAAAACGCGGCTACCAATGCAGCGCGTTCTACAACAACCAATAACGAAGGCATCTATAGCTTTCCGGCACTTCTCCCTGGCACCTACTCGGTGAAGGTGGACAAAGCTGGATTCAAGACTTTCAATCAATCAAACATCGAAGTCCAGGTTCAGGCGAACATGCGCGTTGACGTTGCGATGCAACTTGGACAAGTAAGCGAGACGATCGAAGTCTCTTCTTCTGCTGCTGCACTCCAAACTGAAAACGCAACAGTCGGAACCGTAGTTGAGCAGAAGCGAATCGTCGAGCTTCCTTTGAATGGCCGCAACTATCTGCAATTGACTGCCCTTGCCCCGAACGTAAGCTTTGGCTTCCCGTCCGCTGGTCAGGCAGATGGCCGCCAGGGTGGCGATCGTGCAAACCAGAATATTTCTGTAGCCGGTATGCGTAACAACTTCAACCGCTTCACTCTCGATGGTGTCGAAAACACAGACCCCAACTTCAACACCTATGTGATCTTCCCGTCAGCCGAAGCGCTACAGGAATTCAAGGTGCAGACTGGCGTTTACCCGGCTGAATTTGGCCGTGGTGCAACCCAGATCAACGTGTCGACAAAGGGTGGTGGTAACAACTTTCATGGTTCGATGTACGAATTTCTGCGCAATGAAAAGATGGATGCCCGAAACTACCTCTTTGGCGGTGCCGGTGCCGTCGAGCGTAAGAAAGATCCCTTCAAATGGAACCAGTTCGGCTTCGTCCTCTCTGGCCCGGTTGTGATTCCGAAACTTTTCAATGGCCGCAACAAGCTGTTTTTCATGACCAACTATGAGTGGTTCCGTCAGCGCCGCGATGTGATCGGCCAGTTCACACTGCCGAGTGCTTCCAACTTCGCCGGCGACTTCAATAGTGCGATTCAAACGAATGGCATTTACGATCCCCGCACGCGCGTGATCACCAATGGCGTAGTTACCAGTGCTTCCTTGTTCCCCAACAACACCATCCCGGCGAGCCGATTCGCATCTACCTCGCAACGTCTGCTGCCGTTTTATCCCCAGGCCAATACCCCCGCCGCTGGACTCAATAACAATCACTTCATCTCGCTTGGACGTCCGATCAACAAGGACCAATTCATCCAGCGTTTTGACTGGGTGGAGAGTGACAAATCGAATTGGTTTGGCCGCTATTCGAAATCGGAAGAAAACCAGCTCACAGCGAACCTCCTCAATAATGGCGAACAGATTGTGACCAACGCCAGCCAGTGGACGGTCACCAATACCCGTGTACTTACCACGAGCTTGGTGAATGAGTTCCGCTTCGGCCTCACCAAGTTCTACAACACTACCGGCCCTGAGCTTGCCTTTAAAACAGACGTTGTAGGCACCTTGGGTATCCCGGGGCTCTCCTCCGGCCCTCCCGTGCAGTGGGGCATCCCTAGTGTCGGAATCACTGCTTATAGCGGCTTCGGCAATAGCTCTGAAGGCCCCTATGAAAACAACAACCGCGCTATGCAGTTCATCAACAATCTGAGCTGGGTCAAGGGCAAGCACACCTTCAAGGTTGGTGGTGAGTTTCGCCGCGACGAATACAACCAGGTTGGCAACCAGTTTGCTCGCGGTCAGTTCAGCTTTGACCGCAATGCGACGCGTAACCCTCTTGTGGCCAATTCTGGCAACGCGTTTGCCGACTTCCTGCTCGGTGAAGTCTTCCAGGCTGAAGCAGCGGTCTCTATTGCTAAGGCTCAGTTCCGCGCCAACGGCTTTGCTTTCTACATTGACGACACATGGCGCCTCAGCAAGCGCCTGACTCTCAACCTCGGTCTGCGCTATGAAAACACGCCGCCCTGGGAAGATCAGACCGGAACCTTGTTCAATGCAATTGTTCCCAACGACATTCGCCCCACCAACCCATTGGCGGCAATCGTTCAGGACCAAACCCAACATCCCTACTTTATGCGTCAAGGCGCTTCCCGTCAGAACTGCTATGAAGGAATCAATCTTCGGTGGACAGCCGGGCCGCTTTTCCCGAATATTCCGATCCAGGTTCGATGCGATGGTTCGCTTGGCAATCGCCTGGTCCGTCGTGATAATAACGACTGGGCTCCCCGTCTTGGTGCCAGCTACCAGTTGAACGATAAGACTGTGATTCGTGTTGGTGCCGGCGCTTTCTACTCGCAAGACACTGGTAACCCCCGCTTCGATATGTCCCGTAACCTTGCTGGCCGTCTTCGCGACAATTCCAGCCAGGTTACCCCTCAGCTCAATTGGGGTAACGGATTGGCCTCGATTGCAGGCGGTGTAGCAAACGTGAACCGCCCGTACTCGTTTGCGAATGCCTATGATCGCCGCACTCCCTACACTCTGATGTACCTTCTCAACGTCCAACGCGAGCTCTCGAACAACCTTGTTCTTGAAGTCGGCTACCTTGGCTCCGTGACCCGTCGCCTGGAAAGCCTGCGTGCCGTCAATGAATCCATCCCGGTTGACCCGAGTGTCTCCAGTCTTTCGCTGGCTGCCCGTTCTCCCTTCCCGGAATTCGGTCGCATCCAGTTGGTAGACAACGGTGGCAAGGGTAACTACAACTCCCTTGGTACCAAGTTGACCAAGCGCTACTCCGGTGGCCTCACCGCCCTGTTTAGCTACACCTACGCCAAGTCGATTGATACCTCAAGCTCGATCCGAAACCAGGGTGGCGACACCTTGTTCCCACAGAACAGCGGCTGCCGTCAGTGTGAACGCGGTTTGTCCGCCTTCAACAACGAACACCGCTTTGCCTCGAGCGTTCTTTATGACCTCCCGTTTGGCAAGGGCAAGAAGTTCAACATCACGAATGGCTTCGCCGATGCCATCATCGGCGGCTGGCAGTTAGGTTCTATCTTCACTGTCCAATCTGGCTTCCCCATCACCGTCGTAAATGGTCGTGACCGTTCGAACACCGGTGCCGGCTTTGACCGTCCGAACGCCACCGGCCAGAACCCGCAGGTAAGCGGCGTCTCGACTGAAAACGGCTTTAATACAGCCGCTTTCGTGGAGCAGGCTGCTGGTACCTACGGAAACGTTGGCCGCAACACTTTAATCGGGCCCAGCTTTGTACGTTGGGATTTCTCGAGCTTGAAGAACTTCAAAATGCCTTACGCAGAAGGTCACCAACTGCAGTTCCGCTTTGAAGCCTTCAATCTTCCGAACCACCCGAACTGGGGCAACCCCGACACCAACATCCAGAGCGGCAACTTTGGCAAGATCCGCGGTACGCGTGGCGACATGCGCAACCTGCAGGTCGCACTTCGTTATACGTTCTAGAAATCAATCAGTCAAAAAAGAAACCGCCAATCCCTTAGGGGTTGGCGGTTTCTTTTGGTTTGAGCAGTTCTGCCACCGAGAGTGCTGGCAGGCTAATATCTGTAGGCTCAACAAGAGTGGAAAATCCCATTGGGGGACTACTTCTTATCGCTCGCTCTCAAAGTTCCC
>JBKJUN010000306.1:0-2214 GCA_046590555.1 Bryobacter sp.
CGCAATAAAGTCCAATGCCGCTCGGCCATCTGTTCCCACATCGACAACCTGCACATCCAGCAAATCGAGAAACCGCTTGCCACTGGCATTGCTCACCCAATACTTCGGCGTAGCCGATCCCAGATCTGCCTTCAACTTCTCAATTGTCGGCAAATGGCAACCCGCGCAATGTTCCTCATAAAGAGCCGCCCCTTGCCCTACCTTAGCCGCGTCCAGGGCAGGGAAGGCCGAAGGCCACTTCGGCGACCTCAACCCTGCATAAGGCTCCGCCCCGCACAGCAAATCCTCCAGCGTTTTCAGCCCATTCATATTCACGCTGTTCTTAAACTCCTTGGCATCCGGCCCATACAATTTCGCCGCCGCCCTCACTCCCAGCGCTTCGCCAATATTGCGAACCAACGGATCCGCAATCGACGAATTGTACTGTACCCACGTAAACCAGGATGAATCCCACACCTGCGGAAACCGCACCGGAGCATTTCCCTGCGCCCAGTTATCCCAATTATTCATAGCCCCGCCAAACACCTGATTACCAATCCGGGTCAACGCATCGGTCCGTCCAAAGCCAGCGTCATTCGGATAAATATTCCGGCTTTGCACTGTCGCCAGATCCGACTTCGCCTTCTCGATAAACGCCCCAAATTCCGCCTTCAACTGCGCGCGATCCGCGTCGCTCGCCTGTGGCCCTAAAACCTTTTCCGCAAACTTGCTGTACCGCCACGGCAACATTTCCGTCATCACCAGCGCAATCCCCAGCGCCTTCTGAAACTCGGTAGGCTGCATCATCGCCACGCCACCTTCAATGCGCACGGCATAGTTCTTGTAATGCAACTCACCCGTATGACAAGCCGCACAAGTCAGCCCCACCACGGCATAAGTTTTACCGCTCACTGGATCAGAGAAATCGCTCTGTCGCGCGAGTCCAACGGGCAATCCATCCGGATTCAACTTCGAGTCGCTATCCCCGGCCAGAAACCCAAAGCGGCCAAGATACTCCTGCTTGGCAAACGGTTCACAACCAAGAAAGCAGGGCTGCTCAAGCGCCAGAAACCACGCATATGGCACCAGCCTCATCCCCTGCGCTGTGTGATGGAATTGCTTCCGCTGCGCTTCACTCCAACCCTGTTCAAACTTCACCACCTGCCCCGGCGCCTGATACTCCGGCGTCACTACCTTCAACTGCTTTAGCTTCGGGTAAGCCACAACACCGCCCACTACAATCAGGGCCACAAGCAAGAGCGCAATTTTTTAAACATAGTTTCTATCCTACCTAGCGAGATTCCCCACCGACAACGATCACTCGACCAGTATTCTGCGCTACTCTTGTCAAACTAGTGACATCCACCTTCATGGGCCACCCCAAAGGTCTTCTATTCCTCGCCCTCACAGAACTCTGGGAACGCTTCTCCTACTACGGCATGACCACCCTGCTCATGCTCTACATGGTCAACCACCTCCTTCTCCCGGGCCACGTCGAAAACATTGCGGGTTTCCAAACTCTCCGCTCGGCAATCGAATCGATCTTAGGCCCCCTCTCCACTCAGGCTCTCGCCTCCCAGATCTTCGGCCTCTACGCAGGCTTCGTCTATTTCACTCCCGTCCTCGGCGGCCTCATTGCAGACCGTTGGCTCGGCCAACGCACTGCCGTTGTCATCGGCGCTCTGGCCATGAGCGGCGGCCATCTCGCCATGGCCTTCGAGCAGTCCTTCCTCACCGCACTCCTCCTCCTCGTTATCGGCTCAGGCTTCCTCAAGGGCAACATCTCCGCTCAGGTAGGTGCCCTCTATCCGCCTGACGACGAGACCAGCCGCTCCCACGGCTTCACCCTCTTCAGCACAGGCATCAACACCGGTGCTGTCTTCGGCCCAATTCTCTGCGGCTTTCTCGCCGATCGCTATGGCTGGCACTACGGCTTCGGCATCGCTGGCATATTCATGCTCGCAGGCCTGGCTACCTACCTCTACGGATATCGCCATCTTCCACAACGGGTCGCCAAAATCACCAGTCAGGCAACACCCTTCACCCAGAAAGACCGGCAAACCACGGCAGCCCTCATCGCCGTCATGGTTCTGATCCTCTTTCTGAAAATTGCTTATGTCCAGATCTATAACGTTTTCCCTCTTTGGGTCCAAAGCCACGTCTCGACACAAAGAGGGAAGACGTTATAGATCTGGACATAAGCAATTTTCAGAAAGAGGATCAGAACCATGACGG
>JBKJUN010000311.1:0-20047 GCA_046590555.1 Bryobacter sp.
GAGGTCGTTGTGGATTCGGTAGGAGACCTTCTTGCCGTCGGGGCTGAGCTTGGGGTCGGACTCGGTGACTTCGGTTTTGGTGAGCTGTTTGGCTTCGCTCTTCTCGACGGTGACCCAGAAGAGGTCGCCACCTTCGGAGAGGAGGAGAGCGCTGGAATTTGGAGCCCACTGGATGCGTTGTTCGGAGACGCGGCGGTTTTGCCAGGCGAAAGCAGCGTCGGGGTTGGAGTCTTTTACGGCGAGGGCGGTGAGGTCTGAGATCATGGGGAAGATGAGCTTAGTCGACTTGGCGCGGCAATCGTAGAGGTGGAGTGCACCGTTTTTGGTGTAGGCGAAGTGGTGTCCGTCAGGGGCCCAGAGTGTGCCGAGAGGGGCATCGCCCATCGAACGCTGTTTGAGGGTTTCGAGCGTGATGGGTTTCTTTTGCGCAAGCAGGGTTGAGGCCAGGGTGAGGTTAAGGAGAAAACTGTGTCGAAGCGTCATCGATAACATATAGTTTGGCATTGAACATGGAAATCAATTTTTGGGGCGCCACACGCACGGTGACTGGATCGATGCACGAGGTTCGTCACGGGAATCGAAGGATTCTGCTTGATTGTGGACTGTTTCAGGGAAGACGCAGCGAATCACGGGATCGTAATTGTTGCTTTCCGTTTCCTGCCAGTACCGTGGATCAGGTGGTGTTGAGCCATGCGCACATTGATCATTCCGGTAACTTGCCGAATCTGGTGAAGCAGGGCTTTGACGGGCCGATTCATGCGACCGATGCGACACAGGATTTGTGCCGGGCGATGTTGATGGATAGTGCGTTCTTGCAGGAAAAGGATGCGGAGTATCTGATGCGGCGGCGGACTCGTCGCAAGCGGGTGATGGATGATTATGAGGAGCCGGTGGTGGAGCCGCTTTACAGGCAGGAGGATGCGCAGAAGACGTTTCCACTTTTTGCGCCTTTGCCTATGAACGGGACGATTGATCTGGGTGAGGGGTTGAGTGTGTCTACTGTTGAGGCGGGGCACATGTTGGGTAGTGTGTCGATGGTGTTGAGTGATGGGAAGGTTCGGATTGGATTTAGTGGGGATGTGGGGCGGAAGAATTTGCCGATCATTCGGGATCCACAAGAGATGCTTCCCTGTGATTACTTGATTATGGAATCGACTTATGGGGACCGGCTGCACCAGGACGAGGGTGCGGTGCTGGATAAGCTGGCCGATGTTGTGAACCGGACGGCGGCTCGCGGGGGCAAGATCATTGTGCCTTCGTTTGCTGTGGGAAGGACGCAACAATTGGTGCTGCTGCTCAATCAGTTGGCAACGGCCAAGCGGATTCCGGGGATTCCAGTGTTTGTGGATTCACCGCTGGCCGTGAATGTGACGGAGACTTTTCGCAAGTACAGTAGCTTATTTGATGAAGAGACGGCGGCGATGCTGGCTGATGACGCTGAGGGGGATGTGTTTGGGTTCTCCCGGTTGCGCTATATCCGTGACGTTGAGGATTCGAAGGCTTTGAACGGGCTGCGTGGGCCGATGGTGATTATTTCGGCTAGCGGGATGTGTGAGGGGGGCCGAGTGGTGCACCATCTGAAGAATTCGGTTGGGGATCCGCGCAATACGATTCTGATTACAGGGTTTCAGGCAGAGAACACGTTGGGACGCAAGATTCTTGATAAGTGGCCTGAGGTGCCGATTTTTGGTGAGCCGTTCCGGTTGCGGGCAGAGGTGGCAAGGATCAATGAGTTATCGGGCCATGCGGATCAGCAGGAGTTGATTGCCTGGTTGAAGCCGATTGTTGCTGGGTTGAAGAAGATCTTTCTTGTGCATGGGGAGTCACGGCAACAAGAAGCGTTCAAGACTGTGGTGGAGGCAACCTATGATGTTGAGGTTGTGATTCCGTCGCGCGGGGATAAATTTGAGGTGAGTTAGGGGATCTCGAGCATCTTGGGAGAGATCTTTTCGCGCTGGTAGACGGGGCTGATGACGAGGTCCTTGAGAGGATCTTCTTTGACTGGGGCTGGAACTTCTATAATCACTTCGAGGGTATTGCCGCCGAGAAAGGCGCCGCCTATGAGGCCTGTGCGTCCACGGTTGATTCTGGATCGTGGAGTTCTGGATGTTTGACCGTTTGCCTGTGGCCTTGCCGCAGTGGTTGAGACACCGTAGGGGTTGGGCATTGGGGCAGTCTGATTGGTGGACTGCGCGAGTAGCGTTAGGGCCGTGGCGCAGAGGCAGGCAAGGTAGCGCATGGCTTTATTGTAGTGGAGTTGCGGGATTGTGGTGGGGTGGCTTGGCTGGGCTATTGTTTTCTTTTTGTCGCGTCTGGCGATATGGCCTTTGGTGGATCGCCGGTAATGTTAAATGAGCTAGAATATATACCAACTAGGAGAATCTATATGGCCCTCAGTATCAAACATCCAGAAGCAGACCGATTGGCACGTGCACTTGCGGGGGTGACCGGATTGTCGCTCACCGAGGCAATAGTCAAGGCTTTGCGCGAGCAATTGGTGCGCGAGACAGGCCGCTCTAGCGTGAGTGGATTCAGGGATGATTTGCGTGCGATTAGTGACCGGTGTGCGGCACTACCAGATGTAGATTTACGGAGTCCCGAAGAGATCATCGGGTTTGACGAACATGGGCTACCGAGCTGATGGTAATTGACACTTCTGCTTTGATCGCCATCCTCCTGCATGAACCGGATCGTGATCTCTACATCAATGCAATTGACAAGGCAAGTATTCGGTTGATATCGGCGGTGAATGTGCTTGAGGGAGCAATGGTGGCTGAGGCGAGAAAGGGACCTGCCGCAGGACGAGAATTTGATCTGCTGTTGCACCATGCTCGCATTGACATCGTGCCAATGGATAGCGGGATGGTAGAGGAGGCCCGGAGGGTGTGGCGATTGTTTGGCAAGGGTAATCACCCGGCTGGACTGAATTTTTGCGACTGTTGCGCGCTGGCGCTGGCGAGGGTATCGGGTCATCCGCTGTTGTTCAAAGGGGAAGATTTTGTACGGGCGGCGGTGCCCAGCGCGCTTGGCGTGGGTTAGCCGAAATTTCAGTATGATACTGAAAGGTCACTCCAAATGGCAGATATGTCGGATATTCCAACAGTGTGGGCTTTCAACGGACCTAGGGCACAGTTTCCAGGCGCAATCTTCACGGATAGGAGCTTAGCTCATAGTTGAATTTCGGCGCACAAACTAACTGGCATCCTCACTAGATATCCTTTGAATCAGGGCGTTTTTTGAGTGGGCGCTTGAACGTGGTTACTTTGTTCCAAAGTGAGAAGAACAGACAAGCCCTGAGTTTATTGGGCGATTTAGTGCTGTGAATCAAGAGCACTATCATTATGAAGATGGTTCGTGCGAATAGAAGGATTTGGGTAAAAAAGTTGAGGGATCCCCAAGCGCGGGATAACCTGATAATTTGTAGGTGATGGGGGAGTCTTGCAGGTGCCGTCTAGCGCTCATGTTGATGTGATGGCAGTGATGGGCAGGCGATTGAGCTTCGAGAATGGTGAACTGGACACCGGCCCTGTGGTCGAATTGAGAATGACGGGTCAGAGTTCAGCCTTTACGATTGGCAAAGTGCGAGTATAAGAATATTGAGAAGTGAATAATGGCGCTGGTAATTTTCATTTCTGATCCCTGGGAGTTTGGCACTGAATGCGGAGTGGGTCCGTTTCCGGGCGATATCTACCAACGACACCAAAATAAGCTGCTCATCGATCTCAGAAGTCCATTTCTTTTCGCCGGGCGAAGATACGGAACCGTATTGGCGAGTCCGCGGCACGATCATCCGATGAACTCGACATTTCCGACAAACATTGCCATTCCTGCTAATTTCTTGCTGCTTACTTCGAGAGACGAATCTGTGCTTTGCAACGCTTATCCTGTCGACAGCATTCAAGCTATCGGATCGATCAGGGAAGAGTAAGAATCCCCGCTTACGAAGAGGAAGTGTTCTTCATTCCTGAGACTGAGGCAGAGGAGATCCCAGTCTATAGGGCCGCTATTCCTGACTTAGACCGGCTCGTGGGTGGGTGTCCTTTCTTTGAGTATTACGTTGTGGCGGAAGACCGGCGGTGGCTCGTAATCGAATCTGATCGCAACGAGTACTTTTTGTGTGGAGAGATTTGGAAGGCTATCTCCAGATGAGTCGTTTGGTGCGGCGGGCAAAATCATCGCTGTGCGGAGTAGCAACTTGAAATCAACAAGGGAAAGGAGACAGCCGATCACTGAGTTAAACCGACATGTTGCGGCGTCTGAAAAAGCGATTCAGTAAAAGAGTTTCGAAGCTCAGCGAAATTGCCGAGCCGCAGCCGATTAAGGCTCTGAAAGATATCGCAACGACTAAGTTAAGGGGTGACTTCTACCAGTGCTTCGGCCCAGTGGCGGAGGTCGTGTTTGTCGAAGGCTATGCTGGCGGTTAGGATTTGTAGGCCTTTGGCTTGGTCCGGTGGGGTTAGGGTTATCGTTGCTGTGGCTTCGTGGCCGCTCGCGACTTGCAGTTGAATTGGCTTGGGGACAGGCCAGCCGGCTGGGGGATGCAGTTGGATTTGGAAGCGCTTGGTAGCTGGGGAGTGGTTGAGGACTGTTGCTTCTACTGTTAGCGGTGTGTTCGGGCTTGCCTTTTGCACATAGGGGGCGAGGCGGAACCATTGCTCGTCGATGCTGTAGTTGGGGTCGTCGAAGGGGGTGAGGTCTTTGAGGATCGGGATGCGGCCTTCGAGTGATTTTCTGAGTTGCGCCAGTTGGGCGGTGGAGAAGCGGAAGAGGGGTTCGACGTGTTGGTTGACGAGGTAGGCGTCTGGGATTTTGTCGATTACGCCGAGACAGTAGAGGAGGCCTTTTTGGGGGTGGAGGAGGTTGCGGTTGAGCAGGCAATAGTCGTCTACGCCGCTGGGGGTGAAGCTGTCTCCTACGAAGAGTACTCGCATTGCTTTTTGTTCCACCAGCAGTGCTCCATGGTAGATGGTCTGGCCGGGGAAATGGAAGTTTTGGAGGCGGAATTCGTGCCAGTCTCGCGTCTCTTTGTCCTGCCAGGGTGCCAGGCCGGGGATGGGGTTTGGCGTGAGGCAGGGCATGCGGTAGCGCTCGGGATGCATGAGGATGTCGCGTTGCTCGTAGCTAGACCATAACTCGGCTCCGAATTGGTTGGCTGCGGCCTGGGCATAGTCTGTATGGTCGTCGTGATAGTGGGTGATGTAGACGGCGCGAAGTTTCTTGAAGACGCCTTCGTTTTGCCAGGTGCGGACCTGGTTGATGATGCGCTGGCTGCCGCAATCGATCAATATTGCCTCGCCGGATTGGGAGACTACGAGGCGGGCGTTGTCGATCTTGCGGAGCCAGGTGGGGAGTTCTTTCTCGATAGTCTCTGCGTAAGGCAGGCCAGCGGGTTTGGTGTTACCGAGAATGCGATTGGCGCGGGCGTTGTAGTTGTCTGCGCCGAAATACCAGCGGTAGGCATCGGTCTGCATGTAATTGGCGTAAAGAGCGGCTAGACGATCAAGGAGCAGTTGGATCTGCTCTTGCGGATTTGTGATGATTGGCCCGCGGGCTGGTAGAAGCTGGTGCGGATTGAGCGCAGCAATGCGGCGGAGGCTGGCCATCAGATCAGACATGCGTGAGGCGAAGCCGTGGTAGCCGCGAACTTTGAGATCGGGGATGGCGTCCTGGAGACTGTAGATGTCGAGGAGCTTGCTGCCAGGGTAAATCAGGTCGCCAGTAGCAATCGTTCTTTTGCTGTCCAGCAGGAAAGAGTAAGAGACGGCACCTCTGGTGAAACCGGGCGTCGATATTACGTCGATGCTGAGGCCCTGCCAGTTGAGCTGGTCTTTGTCGCTGACGGTCTTGGCGTTTGTTAGCGGGAGGGTAGGGAAGTGGGTGGACTGATTGGCGTAATCGTGGAGACGGGTGGTGGAGTAGATTGCTTGCCAGGCTTCTTGTGGGTTGGTGAATAGGGGAGCTTCAAATCTAGGGATTACTGGGGTGGCACCGGATTCGATCAGATGTTGGGCCGACCACGTGATGTCGCGGCGGGCATGGGTGAGAAGGACCTGATCGGCTTTTGAGATGCGGCGGAGTGGGTCCCCGTAGATGACAAGAGTGCGTTTGTTGCGGTGGAGGGCAACGGTGTTGGTTGGGCCGGTATGGAAGCTGATCGGTTTGTAGAGTGCAGCGATTAGAGCGCGGCGGGTAAGCATTTGAGGTGGAGTGTATCAGGTGAGCGGTGTCAACTAAATATTTACTAGCCTGAGTTGAAGGAGTTCAACTGATGCTGCAGCGAATTCTCTTGCTAGATCGGTTGAGGAAGCGAAGCGATTACCGACGACGTGACGGGCTGGGATGTGGAAGGTGAGGCTTGGCTCCTCGAATGGCCATGGGCTAAGGCGAAATTGACGTTCGCCGATGGGCTGAGCTTGGACTGTGGCAGTGCTGCCGTCGTTGAGAGGCAAAGGGTGCAGGAGTGCGGCGGAAGCGTTGAAGGCCACACAGGCCAGGAGTGAGAGATAGTCGCAGGCCTGGAGGAGGCGGAAGTGCTCTTGAATTGTTTCTGGAGCTTTTTCTGTAGGCGTGAGGGAGTTGTCCTGTTCGATGCGGTTGATTAGCGCTTGTTGGTAGTTGCGCTGATTGTCAAGAAATGTATCAAGCAGCGGAAGTTGGTCTGGCGCGATGGTGCTTCGATCTGCATGTGCGGTGAGGAGATTGTAGGTGTGCATTGCGATCAGGAGGCCAGCGTAGGGGTCATCTTCTGAAATGATGCGGACGGCACGATCGCGGACGGCCAGGTATTCTGCCAAATCGATTTCTTCAAAGGCTGAGTATTTGCCGACCAGCTCTGTTGAGAAGGCTGAAGGTTTGCCTTCGCGAGTGATGCTGGGGTTGGCATCACGGGTGGCCCAGCCATCGTCGTGCGATGCGATGCCGTGGAGGACGCGTGTTCGTGGTTCTGGCTTGCGAAATTGAGCGTTTCCCCAACTTGTGGCAAAGGCTCCGGCAAGGCGAGCGTGGTCTGGATGGGTGATGAGCCACCAGCCGGTTTCCGATTTCATTCTCAGCATCTTGATCTCATTTCATTCAGGGATCTCTGACCTGTTGGACTCGTGCCAGTTGTGGAGGAAGTACCATTCTAGAAACATTCCAATAAAGAAAAAAACGAAGCCGAGGGCGGAGGCAGCGAGGACCAGAGCGAAGAGATAGTCTGTTTCGAGTTGGCCACTGGCGTAGAGGATGGAATAGCCGAGGCCGCCTTCTCCCACACGGCTGGAGCCGGCGAAGAGTTCTCCGGTGATCGCCCCAATTACCGAGATTCCGGCGGAGATGCGGACTCCTACGAAGAGGTTGGGGAGAGCGTTAGGAAGACGTAATTTGAAGAGGATCTGCGATGCAGTGGCGTTGTGCATCAGGAAGAGATGCAGGAGGTTCTCTTCGACGCTGATGAGGCCCTGGGTGGTGTTGGCAATGATGGGTGGAAGACAGATGATGAAGGCCACAAGAGCGACTGAAGTGACCCCGCTACCGGCCCACATCAGGATGAGCGGGGCGATGGCGACAATGGGTACGGTTTGCAGAAGGATCGTGTAGGGAAAAAGAAGGCGCCGTAGGCCTCGCCATTGAGCGAAGACCAGAGATATTGCTACGCCCACGATAATGCTGGCTGCGAGGCCTAGTGCGGCTGCCTGTGTGGTGAGCCAGAGCGAGTGCGCGAGAGTGTCGAAGCGATGGAGGACGGCATTGCCTACGACAAGCGGGCCTGGCAGCATGTATGCAGGTACTTGAAGAAGTGAGACGGCAATTTGCCAGAACGCGAGTAAACCGAGGAGAACAAGCAGGTTGTTGATAGCCACTTTCATTCGATATCGCCTGTAGAAGTTTGGACTGATCTGAGGAGTCGTGAAACGCTGACAACCTGGGCTTCGTAGGCTTTGGAGACGCGGGTCTCTGCGGTTCTAGGCCAGGGGAGATCAATGGGTACGATGTGAGCGATGCGTCCGGGGTGTGGGGCGAGGATGACGATGCGTGTAGAGAGGAAGACTGCTTCGGCTACCGAGTGTGTGACAAAGAGGACGGTCCAGAGTTGTTCGAGATAGAGGCGGAGGAGTTCTTCGTTGAGCCGGTCACGGCTCATTTCGTCAAGGGCGGCGAAGGGTTCGTCGAGCAAAAGAAATTTGGGACGGCTGACGAGTGCTCGGGCGATTGAGACTCGCATCTTCATGCCGCCGGAGAGCTGTCTTGGGTATCGCTGTGCGACGTGTGTTAAGCCGACCAGTTCCAACATCTTTGATACTGTTTTCTGGCGAGTGGGTAGAGGGACATGTTCGAGTTCGAGGCCGAGGCCGACGTTCTCTTCTACCGTGCGCCAGGGCAAAAGAGTTGCGTCCTGAAAGATGAAGCTGATCAGGTCTCGCGCATCTACCGGGGTGATGCCGTTGACGGTGACTGTCCCAGCGCTTGGGGTGGTGAGGCCCGAGACGATCCTTAGTAATGTGGATTTGCCGCAACCTGAAGGGCCTAGCAGGGAGACGAATTCACCTTTGTCTATGTTGAGGGTGATGTCATTGAGGGCAAGTGCACCCGTGCGGAATTGCTTGGCTACAGCTTCTATTTTGATTTCTGGAGTCACCATGGGTTAGACCCTTCAATTGGCAGGTGAATCGCAGATGGATGTTTTTCTGAGTGGGCGATTTGCTGCGTAGAGCGTTGCCAGTTCCAATGATCGGCCTGCGCTGGCGGGACGTTGGTGGAGGGGTTGCGATCGTAAAGGGGGAAGGCAGAACTGGCGATTTCGAGGCGCAGAGACTCACCCGCGGATAGAACGATTGAAATTGGTTCGAGGGAGAATTGCCAACATTGGATTGTGTCGGGTTGGTAAGTAGTTTTTACGAAGAGCCAAGAGGCTCGGGCTATGCCAATGCAAATGAATTCGGATTTACCGCAGAGGGTGATTCGAACGAGTTTGGCTGTCAGGTCGGCATTGGGTGCGGAGGTAGCAGCGTACAGAGTGACGGTGGGTTGGCCGAAGAGATGGGCTCGCGTCTTAAGCGTGGATGTTCTGTAGACGAGCACGTTGTTACCGTGTTCGGATGCGGGCTGGTCCAGTACAGGCACTTCCGGCTCGTAGACAAAGATGTCGCGGGGCTCTTCAATAATTGGCGGATTTGGAGAAATGGTGCCAACGCCGTTGCCGGGGCTGTGGAGATATAGGGTTAGTGGATTTGCAGTTGGCCATTCGTCTGCTTCGTGCCACTTGTTTTCGCCCAGTGCGAAGTGTCTGATTCTCGGTTCTTGTTTGAAGTCTTCCGTACCTTTTAGCCAGTGGTTGAACCAGCGGAGTAAGTGAAGGTCGGTATCGAAGTTGTCTGCTGGGGCCCAGGGGATGTGTACCCACGGACCTGCGAGCAGGTATTGGTTGTCGCGGGCAAAAGTGGTGGCTGCGTTGTTGCGGAGGTCCAGATAACCGGCTATTGAGCCTTCGAGATAGGTGTCATACCAACCTGAAATATGCAGAGCCGGAACCTGGATTTGCTTGACATCGGTGCTGAGTTCGTTCCAATAGGAATCGTTGGTGTTGGGGTGGGCGAACCAGTCCCGAACATAAGAGGGGAGTTCCGGATCGACGATGGCAGGGTGATTTGCGTAGGGGACGAAGTGTGACTGAGCGCGTAGGTTGGACCATGCGGATTCGAGGCGGTCGCTTGCGTTGTGCAAACCGAGGCGGCGTGAGTCTTCTCGGAGCATCTGGATGCCCCAGCCGAGAGAAGAGGCGAGACGGAGGGCGCCCTGGTGGTAGAACCAGCCGTGATAAAGATCGGTTGCCGTCATGTGTGGGGCGATGCAGATTAGGCCTTCGGGATTTTCTGCAGCGGCTAGGAGCTGGGTTGCGCCTTGGTATGAGAAGCCGTACATGCCGATGCGCCCATTGCAGGCAGGATGCTGGAGCAGCCAGGTTATCGTTTCTGCACCGTCGCGCGCTTCATTGCGGAAAGGGTAAAAGTTCCCTTCGGAGCCGCCCCGTCCGCGGACATCTTGGATTACGACGTGATAACCGTTTCGAGCGAACCAAATAGGGTGAGCGTAAACGACAGTCGAAGCGATGTCGCGGCCATAAGGCTGTCGCATTAGCAAGGTTGGCCAGGGGCCTTGGCCGTCGGGGTAGTAGTGATCAGAGACGAGCGTGGTTTGATCGGAGAGGGTGCAGCGAAGACCCCGCTCGAGAGTGATTCCGTTGCCGCATTGGATCTTGTCAGGCATCGTGGCGAGGCGTGAAATGATACATGCCGACGAGAATTTCTGCGATGCCGCGGGCGGCTTCGTTTACCCACTTGTCGCCGTTTTCGGCGGTGGCCAGAGCTGGGTCTCCCATGACACCACTGGGTGCAATGTCGCGCGTGAGCCACGCGAAGTTGGCGTGTGAGCCTTCAGGCTTGAGTAACTCAGGCTTATCGACGCGGGCTATGTAGTTAGAAGTATATTTATCGGTGTGCACCAAGTTTGGGGTGCCATATAGGAGGTAGGCGGTTTCGATCTCACCGGCATGGAAGCCGTAGGTTAATTCTTGAGGGCTGACTCCGTCAAAGCTGGCCCCTGGCGAGCCAAAGAGGGAGAAAGTACGTAGGCCAAATTCTGCGCGAAGGTCGCGGGCCATGACGTCCACCAAAGAGGTGTTGCCTCCGTGGGAGTTGAAGAGCGCCAGCTTTTGGAAGCCACCTGCATTGATGCTGGCACCAAGATCACGGATCACTGCCATGAAGGTAGTTGCGGAAACAGAGAGGGTGCCGGGGTAGCCAATGTGTTCATTGCTCTTGCCATAACAGATTGGGGGCAAGGCATAGATAGAGAGTTCTGGAGGGATGAGTTCAAGAGCTTTGCCGAGAAGCAAATTGTTAATCAGAGTGTCAGTTGCCAGAGGCAGGTGATGGCCGTGTTGCTCTATGGCTGCGGTGGGAAGAATCAAGAGCGTCGATTCGCGCGGGAGGGCGTCTACCTGCTTCCAAGTGAGATAGGCGAAGTTGCGGGAGTCGGGTATCCAGGTTTTCACGATGCTTGAGGCTCCGAGTGAAAGCTGATCATCTTACCTGGGTTGAGAAGTCCGAGCGGATCGTATTTGTACTTGGCGTTTAGCTGTATGTTGTCGGCACGAAAACGACCGCCGTCTTCGAGGTAGTTTACATGAGGATTGGCGATAAATACGCCGATCTCACGGCAGTAGGCGATCAATTCATTCATGTGTTCTTCGCCTGCGTAATAGACCAAGGGAATTGCGCCGGGAATGGTGAGGCCATCTGCGTTGCGCATGAATTCGATGTGGAAGAGGATCTTGCTTCCGTAGCGGCCCCGTAGCAGCTGGAACTGGTTCATGCAATCTGTTGGGGAGAAGCCTGCCTGGATGTAAGTCCACTGGGGGTCTGCTTTGATGGCCCAAAGGGTAGTGTGATTCCAGGTGTAATCGCTGAGTAGCGGTTGTGTGCGCGGGCCTATGTAAGGCCCGGAGAAGGTGACTTCGCCTCGGGCTGCTTCTGCCGCTGCGGTGAGGCGTTGCAGCTGTGATGACTCGATCATAATCAGTGCGAGTGATTTGTCTTTGGCGACGATCTGCTTGACCGGAATGAAAAAAGCCGGAATGGGCCACTCAAAAACTGTTACCAGACGCTTAGTCCAATCGGGGGACTCAGCGACTTGTTGCGAGAAGAGAAAGGCTTGATCAAAAGTGTCGAAGGCGGCAGTGAACTGGCTCCATTTCTTTGCTGGGGTCAGGGCGAACCAAATTCGGGTGATAATTCCGTTGGTGCCCCAAGCGTGGAGGATCTCATGCACGGCAGGACCTTCGTGGAGGACAACGCGGGGTTCGGTTTCAAGGGTGACAACTTCGAAGGCCCGGACCGTATCAAAGTCGCGCAATGTGCCATGAGTGACTGAGCCGATGCCGCCGGAGCCGCCGCCGAGAAAGCCGCCGACGCTGGCTTTGGCCAAGGTGGAAGGGTACATGCGAAGTTCCCACCCTTGCTTAACCGCTTCTGTTTCAAGAGTGGCGAGACGCAGGCCTGGTTGGCAGATGGCTACACCGTCGGGAGTGATAGCTTCAAGTTTGTCCATCAAAGAAAGGTCGAGAATGATGCCACCCTGGAGGGGGATGCATTGGCCGTAATTGCCTGTACCCGCGCCCCGGAGGGTGATGGGTATTCTGTGTTGAATTGCGAATCGGGCGACTGCGAGAACTTCTTCGTCATTGAGAGGCTGAACTGCGATCTCACCGACTTTAGATTCGAGTTGCTTCTTGAGGATCGGCGAATACCAGTAGAAGTCTTTTGATAACTTTTGAACTACTGCAGGTACAGTAAGTACGCGGGTTGGGTCCGCGATGAGTCTAGTAAGTCCAGAGATTAAAGATTCAGTCATACTTCTTGAGTTTTCTTTTTGCTCTGGGACCAAAGGCGCGGAGCATATTGGGATCAGTGAAAAGAGTGTAACACTCAGCTCGCAGAACGGGACCGTCGACTTTACAGCGCATGTCGCTGCGGCTGACGATCTCGGTGGCCGGGATATAAATCTGCTGGCAATGATTGTCTGCGTCTTCGATGGTGGCTCCGTAAACCACGCGATCAAGACTGGCCCAAAGGGCGGTGCTCATGCACATTGGACATGGCTCGCAGGTGGTGTAAAGGGTATAGCCGGCGAGGGACAGGTTCTTCAGTTTTTTGGTGGCAAGACGGATGGCTCGGACTTCGGCATGAGAGCTCGGGTCGAGTTCGCCGGAGACAGCGTTGAGAGCTTGCAATAGCCTTGTGCCGTCGTTGGTGCTGTAGATGGATGCGCCAAAGGGTACAGGGTTTTTAGTTTTCAATGATCGCGCGGTGAAGGCCACGAGAGAGGCCATGCGTTCTTCATCAATTGCTTTCCGCTGTTTAGGATTTACGGCCATATTGGAAAGTAGCATGTATACCAGAATGTATGGATGCCGACTATACTAATTGGATTCATATATGGATCGCATTCCAAACCTGGACGCTGTTAACGAAGCATTGTTGCGAGCGAATCGAAATGCCTATCTATGGATGAATCGAGAATGGACTCTCGGTGAGGCCCAAAGAGTTGCGTCGGGGGCTGGAAGTCTTTCGGGCAAGATTGTATCGGTAAAAGATTGTTTTGATTTGGCTGGTGCTCCCACCAGTTGCGGTACTTCCTTCTATCGCGAATTGAATGGAGTTGCCACGAGGGATTCGTGGATCGTAGAGCAGTTGAGAAATGCAGGCGCGGTAATTGTTGGCAAGACGCACTTACAGCCTTTGGCTTATGGAATCACTGGAGAGAATCTTGAATTTGGTGATTGTTTGCAGCCTGGGGATGCTGGCGCATTGACTGGGGGCTCATCCAGTGGGGCTGCAGCCAGTGTGATGGAAGGGTCGGCCTGGGCTGCTATTGGGACTGATACCGGAGGCTCGATCCGTGTGCCGGCGGCGCTGTGCGGGCTGGCTGGATATCGAGCATCGATTGGGCGTGGGGACTGGCGAGGGGGAGCGCATCTGGCTGAGTCTTTCGATACATTTGGATGGCTGTTTCGGGATCTTCGTGATGGCCCTTTGTTGGGATCGATTTTTGGTTCGACCGATGCTTCTTGCTTGAAATGGCCTTCTTCATTTGGCGTTGTGGACGATACGTTTTTGCATGACTGTGAGCCTGAGATTGTTGCCCGAATGAGACGGTGCCAGTTGGCGTTAGAAGGATTGGCTTTGGTTGGCACAACTGTGGCTGTTGACTGGTGGAGTGAGTCGCGCGAAGTCTTCGCAGGGATTCAAGCGGCTGAGGCTGCTGAGCTTCATCGAGGTCATTATTCGCAGTTTGAAGATTCGATCCGGCATCGCCTGGAATGGGGCGCTACCTTGACTATGGCGGAAGTTGTTTCTTTGCGACGCAGGCATGAGGCGTTTCGGGAAAGGATGGATGATCTGGTGGCAACGCATGGATTGCTTCTGTTGCCTGCTACTCCCGTTCGGCGTCTTGAGGCCGGGGCGGATCATAGCCAGATGCGGGCGCGACTGCTGCGATATACAACTCCAGTGAGTTTAGCTGGGATGCCTGTGGTTACAATTCCGGGTTGCGGCATGCAGTTGGTTGCCGCTCGTGAAGACGATGCGCGTTTGTTAGCTTTAACTGCGTTGATTCAGATTGATAAAGGGGTACAGTGATGAAGCTGATTGCTTTTGCAGTGTTAAGTGTTTTGATGTTAACTGCGTGCGGGGGAAGCAATGCGCCCAGGGGTGGGAATGGATTGATCCCGATACGGCTGCAGGCAGATTGGTATCCGCAGCCCGAGCAGGGAGGCTTCTACACGGCATTGGCAAAAGGCTATTATCAGGCTGCCGGGCTTGATGTGTCGATCTTTCCGTTGGGGCAATACTCAAGTGCGTTGAAAGTGGTTTCTAGTGGAGGTGCCGAGTTTGGACTAGCCTCCAGCGATCAGATTCTGGAGGCCGTTGCGAATGGACTCCCAGTAGTCGCAGTGGGGGCAACAATGCAGCACGACCCGCAGGCGATCATGCTGCATAAGAATTCTCCGGTGAAAGATTTTGCCGGACTCGAGGGCAAGTCGATTGCTGCGCAACCGGGGTCAACCTGGTTCAAATACATTGTCAGCAAATACAAGTTGAAAGATGTGCGCGAGACGCCGGCTACACACTCGATTGCCAATTTTCTGGCAGATCCGAATTACATTCAACAGATCTTTATCACGAGCGAACCATTCTTCGTCAAGAACGCCGGAATGGCTTATCGAACGATGTTGATCAGCGACTCGGGCTACGATCCTTATCGTGTCTTTTTTGTTCACAAGCAGTACATGGAGCAGCAACCCGAGGCGACTGCGAAGTTTGTGCGGGCCTCAATCCAGGGCTGGCAAGAATATCTGAGGGATCCTGCGCCCGCAAATGGGCTGATTACAAAATTGAATCCGGCCCAGAACTCGGCGCAGATTGAATTCACGTTGCAAGCTCTCAAGGATGGGGAATTCATCACGGGGGCGGATGGTGAGACGGGAAAGATGACTGCAGAACGATGGACTGCTCTTAATGAACAACTCTTGAGTTTGAATGTGTTGCGCAAGCGGATCGATGCATCCACCGCTTACACAACAAAGTTTCTTCCTTAAACCCTGTGCTACATTCATTTGAAATGACACGGGAAGAACGTCTTGCGGAATTGGGTTTGGAGTTACCTGCACTGCCTGCGCCGGGCGGAAATTATCTGTCGTCCAAGCGGGTGGGGGGCATCGTCTACTTGGCGGGTGTGGTCTCGATCAATATGACCGGAACGGTGGGAAAAGATCGAAGTGTGGCTGATGGTTATGCTGCGGCGAAGGCTTGTGCTTTGACGCAACTTGCGGTGTTGAAGCGCGAGTTGGGGTCTCTTGAAGAGATTGAAGAGATTATTTCGGTTAATGGTTATGTGAATTGTATTGCGGGGTTTGAGCAATCGCCGGCGGTGATCAACGGGGCATCTGATTTGCTGGTGGAGTTGCTGGGTGAAGCAGGCAAGCATGTGCGGGCCGCGGTCGGAGTTTGTGCCTTGCCGCGAAATGCAATTGTGGAAGTTCAAATGGTGGTCAGGACAAAGTAATGAGTGAATTCAAGCTGAGTGCGGAGCCGACACATTCGGTTTGGGATCGAAGCCTTGAGCCCAGGTTGCGGATTGCGCCGGGTGATGAGGTCCGAATTGAGTGTAAGGATGCCAGTGGCGGACAAGTGTATCCAGGGATGACCGTTGAAGAGTTTCAGAAGATTGATCGCAACCGGATTCATTCGCTGACGGGCCCGGTGTGGATTGAAGGGGCTGAAGCCGGGGATGTTTTGCAGGTGGATGTGCTCGAAATTGAACATCATGGCTGGGGTTGGTCAAGTGTGATTCCTGGCTTGGGTTTTCTAAAGGAACGGTTCTCGACGCCTTACTTTTTCAACTGGAAGCTGGAGGAGAATGAGACTCGTTCGCTGGCCCCGGCGATTCTGCCGTTGCGCCCATTTTTGGGTGTGATGGGTGTTGCTCGTGCCGATGATGGCCAGTTTCGGACGAGACCTCCAGGTAGTTTTGGAGGCAATCTTGATGTGCGTGAGCTTTGTGCCGGGTCGACATTGTATTTGCCGGTTTACAACAAGGGGGCACTGTTTAGTTGCGGGGATGGGCATGCAGCACAAGGAGATGGAGAAGTTTGCATCAATGGGATTGAATGTCCTCTTGATGCTACGCTCCGTTTTCAATTGCACAAGCAGCAGTCGCTTGCTGGACCCTTAGTAGAAGCTCGCGAGGAGGTTATTTCTGATTCTTGGGTTGTTGTTGAGTGCGGCGATGATTTGGTAGCTGCGGCCCGAAATGCTACACATCGAATGGTGGACTTGCTGGTGAGCCGTTGGGGTATGGAAGAAGTGCAGGCTTATGTCCTTTGTAGCGTGGCGCTGAGGCTAAGGCTAAGCCAGGTTGTGAATGAACCTGTTTACACCGTGAGTGGTGCAATCAGCAAGCAAATCCTGCCGAAAATTAAATTGTTTCAAGGAATTTGATTATGTCGATTAACTCTCATGAAGTAAATCTTCCCGATGTAGTTGCGGAATTGCGGGAGTTGTATCCGCGCTATGAGCAGGCGCTTGTTTCCAACGATGTCGATACGCTTGTAGCCATGTTTTGGGCGGCCCCCGAAGTGATGCGTTTTGGAGTTGCCGAAAACCTTTATGGCGTCGACGAGTTAGAGGTTTTCCGCAAGAGCCGTCCAACCGTAAATCTGGCCCGTGTCGTGAAACGGCTTGAAATTGTTAGTTTCGGACGAAACTATGCCAGCATTACGCTTGAGTTTGAGCGTGGTGTGGTGCATGGGCGGCAGAGCCAGGTTTGGGTTCGGATGGCAGAAGGTTGGCGGATTGTTTCGGCGCATGTGTCGCTAATGCCCAGAGTCTGAGTTGGGCTGATCCTTTTAGCGGGTGCTTGACAAGATGCAGTAGGCCGCCATCCATGTTGAGTGACGATGTCGCCAAGCACTTCTTTTATTGATACTTCCCAATAGCTTGAAAGGTAGAGCCATTGCTATTGGTCGCGCGCTACCCGGAAGCCGACCATTCGGTAGGCCTGGAAACTGGGCCATGCGCCGGAACGGGCGTAGCTGCGATTATCGAGGGGTTCAAAGAAAAAGCCGGGGCCGCGAAGGACTCGGTATGCGCCTGATGTAGGGCCCTTTGGGTTCTTCTTCGGGCTTACCTCGTAATAATTGCGGCTGTACCAATCGCTGCACCATTCCATGACGTTGCCGGCCATATCCATGACGCCATAAGGGCTGGCTCCTTTGGGGAAAGAGCCGACTTCCATGACCGTGTCGAACTGCTGTTTGCCGACGTAGTTGGCGAATTCGTGGCTAATTTCATTGCCCCATGGGAAGCGGGTTTGTCTTGTTCCCCGGGCAGCTTTTTCCCATTCGGCTTCTGTTGGCAGGCGGTACTTCTTGCCGGTCTTTGCGCTTAACCAATTGCAGTAAGCGGTGGCACCATCCCAATTGACGCCAATGACGGGGTACTTGTCTGAGCCTGGAGTTGCGCCGCCATGGTTATTAGCCTGGGTCCAATACGGGATCTGGTCTTTTGGCAAGACACGGCCTTCGGGCCAGAACTTGGGGTCGTCGTAGCCTGGGTCGTCGCGGAACTTGCGCCATTCGGCATTGGTGACTTCGAACTTGGCCATGTAGAAGGCGTCGAGATCGACCGTGTGGACGGGGCGCTCGCGGGATTCGCCGTCGCCGAAGTTGTCTCCCATCTTGAAGGAGCCGGCTGGGATCAGTATCATCTCTCCAGAACCGTCATTAGTTGTTTTGGCTTGAGCGAGAGTTAGTAAGAGTATCAGAGGCAGCATTTACTTTTTGCTCCCAAAGAACTTGTTCACGTCGAGGAAGTGTTTGAGAATGTCCATCCACTGACCGTATTCAGGACTGGTGTAGGCTGAGCCAAAGCCATGACGGCCTCGCTGGAAGAGGTGGAGCTCTACGACACCTCCGCCTTTGTTCATATCGAGGAAGAGTTGTGCAGAGCCGTTGGCGGCACCACGGTCCCAGGCTGCTGCCAAGAGGAAGGTGGGTGGGAACTTCTTAAAGTTCTCGTTAGGTGAAGTATTGCCGGCGCTGTAGACCATTACTAGCGAATGGGCTTTAGAATCGAGACGATCAATGGGGTCTGTGGCGTTGGGGTCGCCTGGGCCAGAGGCAGCGATCACGTTGCGGCCCATGGATGAGCCGGCGGAGTAGCCGGAGAAGAGGATGCGGTCGGGATCAATACCGAATTCTTTGGCACGTGATTTGATGAGGCGGATCGCGCGGTTGCCGTCGAGAGTGCGGGCGTCGTTTTGATATTTGGGCTCCAGGCGGTAGGTTAGAACGAAAGCGGCTGTACCCCAATCGTTAAATCGTTCGGCGAGTTCGATACCTTCGACGCCGTACATAAGCATGATGTTGGAGCCGCCGGGGGCAATGATGACGGCAGAGCCATTGCGCTTTTCTTTTGGTGGAAGGAACGCAGTCAGGAAAGGCGCGTCAAGGGGGCCAGTGCCAACTGCGAGCGGAACTTTTCCTGCCGGCCATAGTGGGATGTTGACGTGTGGTTCTTCTGCTGACAGGGTTGTCGCGAACAGGGCGGCGAAGAGAAATAGTTTTACCATTCCTTAGGCAGTTTCTTACCTCGGGCAACCCTGTGTCAAGTCGGTTAGAATAGTTTCATAATCGTGTGTAAAGTTCTGATAGTGTTGGGATTTGTATCTGTGCTAGGCATTGCTCAGACGCAAAACCCCGTCTTTGGATTTGCCAAAAAGAATTGTAATGGCTGCCACAACAAGGCGAATCCATCTGGGGATGTGGATTTGACTTCGATGAAACTGGAGTCTGATTTCGACGAGCATCGTGAAGTTTGGGAGCGGGTGATGTCGAAGATCAAGAGTGGGGAGATGCCTCCGTCCTCATTGCCTCGACCTGCAGCTGCGGATCGGGATGCTGTTACGAAGCACCTGGAAGCTGAGTTTGCCCGGCAGGATCGTAATGCGAAACCGGACCCCGGCAAGGTTACTGCCCGGCGGCTGAACAAGGCAGAGTATACGAATACCTTGCGGGACTTGCTGGGTGTTGATATCCAGCCTGCTGAGAGCTTTCCGAATGATGAGGCGGCTTATGGGTTCGACAATATTGCGGATGCTTTGAGCCTGTCGCCGGTATTGCTTGAGAAGTATTTGTATGCGGCTGAGCGGGCGGTTCGTACGGCTGTGTTTGGGCCTGAAAAGCTGAAGCCGGCAGGGGTGCATTATCCTTCTGCCGTTCGAATTCCGGTATTGCCCAAGGATCTTTTGAATTACGACAAGACGGGTTTGAGCACGCATCATGCGACTCATGTCATGCATCGTTTTCCGGTGGATGGGGAGTATAGTTTTCGGCTTGTATTAAACGGGCATAGGCCGCAGGGGTCAGATCCGGTGAACCCCGCTTTGTTTATTGACGGCAAACTGGTGAAGAGTTGGATCGAGGAAGGTGAGGATCTCGAAGGGCGAATCGTAGAGGCCAGGACGATGGTGAAGGCCGGGGAGCATCTGGTTTCGGCCTCTTATCTGAATCTTTATGAAGGCTTGCCGCCGAAGTATGGTGGGCCGAAGCCATCTGACCCGAAGGAAGTGCCAACGCTGTCTTCGCCTAAGGGCAAGTTGACCGAGAAAGACATCGAACTGTTGCGGAAGTATGGGACAAAGTTGAAGACTGACCGGGCTGAAGTTCGTGTCGACAACCGGTATGAATCGATTGATGTAGGTGGGCCGTTTACACAGACGATGGGGCCCAGTGTTGCGAGTACGCAGCGGATTTTTGTTTGTGATTTGCAGACGGATGCTTGTGCTGGAACGATCGTCCGGACTTTTGTTCGCAGAGCATACCGGCGACCGGTGACTAAGGCTGAGGTAGATCCTTATCTGAAGCTTTATGCCTTAGCGCGGAAGTCTGGGGACGGCTTTAAGGAAGGCGTCGCTACTTCGTTGCAGGGCGTGCTGGTATCACCGCACT
>JBKJUN010000423.1:0-3259 GCA_046590555.1 Bryobacter sp.
TGCCTTCGGGTTGGTCCATCTTGAAGCCGCCGGCGACTTCGCCCTTGCTGGCTCGCTCGATGCGGGCTTCGATGTCACGGATGGAATAGAGATATTCGTCGAGCTTGCGCTGGTCACCGGTGCCGAGGTCAGACCGGAGACTTTTGGCATCGTCGAGGACGAAGTCGAGGATGCTGCGGCGATTGCGCTCACGGCGCTTGATCATGTCGGGGCTTTCACCTGCGGCACCGTTGCCGAAGAGACGGGCGAAGACGTTGCGCGGGTTGATCTCGGGGGGCATCGCGCTCGTTTCGCTGCGCCAGGAGATGTTGTTGGAATAGGCGCAACTGTAGCCGGAATCGCAACTACCGACCTGGCGGCCGTCTTCGATGCCGAGCTCGAGCGAGGCGAGGCGGGATTGCTTGCCAGCGCTCAGGGCAGCGATCTGATCGACGCTGATGCCGTTCTTAATGTCGGCACCGGCGGTCTTGCGCGGGTGTGCGCCGGTAAGGTAGCTGGCGGCAGCGCGGGCGTGATCGCCAGGGCCGTCGCCGAGGGCACGGCCGCCGTTGTGAGTGAGGCCCGAGAGGAGTGTGAGGTTGTGGCGCTGATCTTTGAGAGGAGTGAGAACGCGGGTGATCTCGAAGTCTTTACCGGCAGTCTGAGGAGTCCAGTGGGCCATGTTGATGCCGTTAGGGACGTAGACGAAGGCGAGGCGCGTAGGGGATTTGGTTGCTGCGGATTTGGCGGCGGCGGGTGTCATGGCGTCGAGCATCGGCAGCGACATGCTGACTCCGAGGCCTCGCAGCAGGGTACGACGATTCAGGTGTTTACCAGTCAGGATCATGACTTTGGAGCCTCCGGGCGCCGCTTCTGGAAGGGCGCACTCTTTACTATCTCTAATATAAAGGTTTGTAACTTGTATTGCTGGAGCGATGCGGCTTTGACGATGCTTGCCAGGCTGAGGCGGTCTGAGCGTTCGACTCCGCGACCGAGCGCGAAGGTGAGGAGCTTTTCGGCGAAGCAGTCGGCAAAGGGCTTGGGGTTGGCGGCGAGGATTTTCTTGAGCTGCTCGGGCCCCGAGAAGGTTTCTCCACTCGGTAGGGTGCCTGAGGAGTCGAGATCGAAGTTACCGTCTTTGCTGCGCCATGCACCGATGGCATCGTAGTTTTCCAAGCCGAAGCCGAGGACGTCCATGCGGGCGTGGCAGGAGGCGCAAGTGGCGTTGCTGCGGTGGAGCTTCAACTGTTCGCGCATGCTCATTTTGGTACCGACGGCTTTTTCGTCGAGGAGCTGTACGTCTGGTGGGGGTGGAGGGGGTGGAGCGTTGAGGACGTTTTCGAGGACCCACTTGCCGCGAAGTACGGGCGAGGTGCGCGTTGCGTAGCTGGAGACGGTGAGGACGCTGGCCATCGAGAGGATGCCGCCGCGCTTGCCGTCGGGGAGGAGGACTTTGCGGAAGTCTTGCCCAACGACGCCGAGGATGCCGTAGTGCTTGGCCAGTGTTTCGTTCAAGTAGGTGTAGCGGGCATCGATCATGTTGAGGATGCTTGCGTTGTTGCGCGTGAGATCGAGGAAGAAGCGGCGGGTTTCTTCCTGCATTGCGTTTTTGAGTTGGGGGTTCCAGGTGGGGAAGCGTTCGGGGTCGGGGCGGACCAGATCGAGGTTGCGGTATTCGAGCCACTGGCCAGCGAAGCCGTCGGCGAGAGCGTCGGCTTTGGGGTCGGCAATCATGCGCTTGACCTGGGCTTCGAGAATGCCTGGTTTGCGGAGATGGTTCTTCTCGGCTAAGGAAAGGAGTGTCTCGTCGGGCATGCTGCTCCAGAGGAAGTAGCTGAGGCGGCTGGCGAGTTCGGTGTCGGTGATGGATTCGAGGCCATCGGGACCTGGCTTGCGGGTTGCTTTCTCTACTCGGAAGAGGAAGTTGGGACTGACGAGGATGGCCTGCATGGCGGCCTGGATGCTTTGCTCGAAGGTGTCGCCGGCTTCACGGGCCTTCGTTGCGACGCTGGTGATGCTAGCGAGTTCTGTGGTGGTAACCGGGCGGCGCCATGCCTTGCGGGCGAGGGTTGAGATGACTTTTTGTTCGCAGGCTGGTTCGGATGGAGCGCAGGGGATCAATTGCTTTTGCGAGGCCGGGATATTGCGAAAGGGCTCGTAGGGGCCGCGGATCTCGAGACGATCCATGAGCAGGACAAACTGATTGATGGTCTTGTCGTTGACTTCATCTTTGGCGTTGGGGATGAGGGTTTCGTCGAATTCCACGCGCACCTTGTGAACGCCGGGGACGGAGATGATGGCGCGGTGGGTGCTGTTGCGTGGGCGGTCTGTGCCCATGGTGGTTTCAATCGATATGGGAGTGCCACCGTCGAGGCTGAAGCGGAGCGGGGTCTTCCATTCGGGGCCGCCGGCTTTGGGGCCTGTTACCGAGCCTTGCAGTTCGTAGATGCCGGGGCTGGGGAAATTGTGGGTGATCTCGAGGTAGTTGGCGAAGCGGCCTTTCATACGGTTGGCGCCGAAAGCAATTTTAGTAGTGGCGGGGAAAGGCTCGGTGTTGATGGCTTTGCGGGCGATTTGCTCGGCAGCGTTGAGGTACTTTTCCATCAGCACGGGCGAGAGGCTGAGGACGTCGCCGATGTTGTCGAAGCCGTAGCCGGAATCGTCGGCGGGAAAGTCTTCGGCGGGCTTGAAGTCGATACCTATAAGATCGCGGATGGTGTTGTTGTATTCCATCCGATTGAGGCGGCGGGCAGTGACGCGACCGGGGTCGGGTTTGATGTTGCGGTCAAGGGAAGCGAAGTGTTTTTCAACCCAATCGGTGACGAGCTTTGATTGCGCAGCAAGAGGTTTGGGGAGGGGCGCGGGAGGCATCTCGCCGGTTTCGATTTTGCGCAGGACGGTTTCCCAGATGTCGCGCTTGGCGGTGACGTCCTTTGCCGTTTGAAACTGGAGGAGATTGACGCTGCCTTCCTGCTTGCGCGAGTTGTGGCACATGGCGCAATTCTTCTTGAGATATGGCGCGACGGTGGATTCGAAGGATGTTGCCAACGGCAGCAACAAGAGCAGGAATAAGGGCATTGGAGCTGCCCCTAGTTTAATTCAAGCGGCGGTCTCGCCACATGGTGAATAGTGCGGCGGAGACGACGAGAATATTGGCGATGATGACTGGGGTTGCACCGATCACCACACCGTAGCTGAGCCAGAGGCAGGCAGCGACGGCCTGGATGGCGCGGATCTGCAAGGGGTTGCGGACGAAATATGAGCTGGTGAAGGCGGCAGT
>JBKJUN010000541.1:0-5144 GCA_046590555.1 Bryobacter sp.
CCTCAATGGTCGCCGCAGGCTCAGCCTTCGCCCAAAAGAAGGACGTCCCCGTAACAGCCAAGGACAACCTCAAGATCACCAGGATCGAGACGATCCTGGTCAAACCCCGCTGGCTCTTCCTCAAGATCCACACCAACGCCGGTATCGTCGGCCTCGGTGAGCCGGTAGTAGAAGGCCGCGCCCTCACCGTAGCCACCGCGATCAAAGAAATCGAGCCCTACCTCATCGGCAAAGACCCCCGCCCTGTCGCCCACCACTGGCAGGCCATCTACCGCCACGCCTTCTATCGCGGCGGCCCTGTCCTTACCAGCGCCCTCTCTGGTATCGACCAGGCCCTCTGGGACATCAAAGGCAAAGCTCTCAACGTTCCGGTCTATGAACTCCTCGGCGGCCCCACCCGCAACAAAGTGCGCGTTTACGCCCACGCCGGCACCCCAGAAGCAATGCGCGCCCAAATGGCCAAAGGCTTCACCGCCTTCAAGACTGGCCCAATGGGCAGCCACGGCACAGAGGCTTCAGGCACCAACCGCAACAACTTCCACCGCTACATGGAGCCCCCAGCCGAAGTCGACTACATCGTCGAGCGCTTCGCCGAACTTCGCAAAGCCGTAGGCGACAAAGCCGACATCGGCATCGACTTCCACGGCCGCGTCAGCCCCGCCCTGGCCCGAGTCCTCATCAAGAAGCTCGAACAATACAATCCGATGTTCATCGAAGAGCCGATCAACTGTCAGGACCACGACATCATGGCCGACATCGCCAAGGGCACTCACATCCCCATCGCCACCGGCGAGCGCGTTTTCACCAAGTGGGGCTTCCGCGAAGTCCTCGAAAAGAAAGCCGCCCAGATCATCCAGCCGGACCTCTGCCACGCCGGAGGCATCACCGAAGTCCGCCTCATCGCCGGCATGGCAGAAGCCTACTACGCAGCTATCGCTCCGCACAATCCGCTAGGCCCAATCTCCCTGGCCGCCGGACTCCAAATCTCAGCCAGCATCCCCAACTTCCTGATCCAGGAGCAAGTATCCTTGGGCGAAGGCTACTTGAAGAATCCACTCAAGGTATCTAACGGCTACCTCGAACTCCCAACCCTCCCAGGCCTCGGCGTAGAGCTAGACGAAAACCTGATGGCCGACAAGATCGGTCACGACTGGCGCAACCCCGAAACCTACGACAAGTTCGACGGCTCCGTCACCGACTGGTAGTTGAAGCTTCTGAGAAGCTCGCGATCACCGTAGACCCTGAAGTTCACGAAAACATTCTTATTGCAGCCACCCAGGATGGCCTAAGTGTCTCAGCCTGGATGACAGTTGCTGCGCGTGAAGCCTTGCAGCGCCATGCCGGTTTGGCAGCGGTTTCCCAGTGGGAAAAGCAGCACGGACAATTCACCCCAGAGGAAATGGATGAGGCCCGCCTGGAGTTTGGTGCCCTTCCGTTGGTTCCTGCGTCGGTCCTCGCCCAGGCCAGCCAGTCCCCACAACAAGCCCAACTCCGTAGCTTCCTGGCTGGCTGCACGGTTGTACCGCTCGGAGAAAATGATGCTCACTCAGCCGGGCGCTTGTTAGCTAAGACCAGAACGACCGATGTGGTTGACGCCGTCCTTGTTACAGTCGCTCTGGGTAACAAGGCGGTGATTCTTACCGGTGACCCGGAAGGTATAGAACGTTTGGTACGAGCCTCCGGCCAGGAAGCCGTTGTCGTCAAAGTCTAATCTCGCCCACATCCTTCCGCCAGATCAAGATAACCGGCACATACTACATAATTCAGTCTCTCTTCAAGCGTTGGGCACTGAGGGGATAGCCTTCAGAACTGCAAAGAGTTCCGCGATCTTCGCGGCCGAGAGCCCACTCATCTCAATGGCGACTTCTCGAACGGTCCTACCCGACTCATACGCTTCCTTCGCGATTACGGCAGCCCTGTCATAGCCAATTTCAGGCATCAGAAAGGTGGCCATCGCTAGTGACTGTTCCACCAACCCACTCGCTCTTTCCTGATCTGCCGATATCAGCCCAATACAAAGCGTCCCGAAATTGCTGGAACCATTCGCAAGCAACGAAATAGAATCGAGCAGATTAAACGCGATCAGCGGCATCATCGTATTCAATTCGAAGTTCCCTGAAGCGCAGGCCCAGGTGATTGCCGCATCATGGCCGATGATTTGAGCGCAGACCATAAGCACGCTCTCTGGAATCACCGGGTTCACCTTGCCGGGCATAATACTGGAACCCGGTTGCAATGCCTGCAGGCGGATCTCCCCGATGCCACCCCGGGGACCCGATCCCATCCATCGAACATCATTGGAAATCTTGGTAAGGACAACCGCGTATGTCTTTAGCGCCCCACTCAGAAACAGCACGGCGTCTTTGGCCGCCTGGGCTTCAAAATGATTGCGAGCCTCGCGGAGCGGCAGCCCCGTGCGCTCCGCGATCAACGCAATACTTCGAGCAGCAAAGCCCTTCGGTGCGTTGACTCCTGTACCGATTGCAGTCCCCCCAAGCGGAATTTCGTACACACCCTCCAATGCCAGCATTAAGCGTTCGGCGCTTGCCCTCACCTGATGCGCGTAGCCACTGAACTCTTCACCCAACCTCATTGGAGTGGCATCCTGCAAATGAGTTCGTCCGATCTTGAAGACATCCCAAAATTGAAGGGATTTGATTTCTAGATGGGACCGCAGTAACTCCATACTCGGAAGCAACTTATCCCGTATCGCCAGAGCTGCAGCAATGTGAATAGCCGAAGGAATGACATCGTTACTCGATTGGCTGCGATTAACATCATCGTTTGGGTGTGCCTTGGACAGCCGTGCGATAACCTCATTGGCGTTCATGTTGGTGGAAGTTCCGCTACCCGTTTGAAACACGTCGACGACAAACTCTTCGAAGTGCAGCCCACCCGCAATGCAATCTGAGACTTCGGCAATGCGTGCCGCCAAATCCGCTGGAAGCACTCCAAGCTCTCCGTTCGCTCTAGCCGCGCAAGCTTTGATAAGCCCAATCACCTGTATGAAATTTCGCTGAAACCGATACTCGCTGATACGAAAATTCTCAGCCGCTCTTTGCGTCTGCGCCCCATAGAGGGCATCAGAGGGCACCCTCACCTCGCCCATGGAGTCGCGCTCCCATCTGCCGTCTGGCTCGTCCACTCCCAGCGTCCACGGTGGAGGGTCTGACGCAGGAAACGATCCCTCCGAGGCCACATCCACAGCATCTGGAACGTTTGTTGGATTCTTCATTGTTTCCCCATTAAAAACCGCGTGCTTTAAGTTTCTACAATCTGGGTGCACACAATCGAGGTCCCAGCCTGCCGGAGTCGAGTACGAGGGATAAGACTAGCGATGCCAACGCGACAAAGTGTAGTCCAAACCGAAGGGCATGCCCCACTTCCCATTTGTCCCGCAGATCGGTCCAATTAGGAGGTAAGGCTGCTGCGCTGGCATCTCGAAATGCAGCATTCGCAGGAGCAACCAGCAAAAAGAACACCACGGGAAAGGCAATCAGCAGAGCAAGACAGCCCACCAGAGCGAATCGAAAAGGCAGCTTTTGTTTCCACAGTAAGAACGCCAACAGCCCGGTTGCAACGATCGCTAATGGTTCGAGAAAGCCTCCAATATGCGGCGGTCCCCACTGGCCATACAAGGTTTTTTGCAGTTCAACATACAACGCCCCCGGGTAGACCATCTTCGCCGGCGTCTCTAGTACATGAGCGAAACTGAGCCCGCTAACTAAGGCAACCAGCAGCGTGCTAGAAACGCGCAAGACGTCGAGCCAGATCACAAGGCACTCACATCGCGTCTGCCCGCTTGGTTCAAATCCATCCAATCAAGGGCTGCACGTGCATCGCCATTTACACATTAAACGCTAAATCCACTTTTCGTGAGTGCAGGTTCAATTTCAAGAAGAAAAGCATGACCATATGCAGTCAGTTGACAATAAAATGGTCACGACTTCAAGAACGGCAATTTCACCTTCTACTGGCCAAACCTTCCCGAAATGAAGCGAACGCCTCCGCCGTCCGCAGCACCCGTCCATAGACAAGCATCCGCAACAGTTGCGAATCCAAACGAAGCTTCGGCCCTCCATTCAGCGAATGCAACTGAGGATGAAACCGTCCCCACCCAAACTGCTTCTGCTCCAGCCCATCGTTAAACTTCCCGTCCACCACAAACAAAATCACATTCGGCCCGCCATCCACCACAATCACCGCATGGTGCAACTTCCCAGCGGTCAGCACGCCCTCATCAGACGACCACCGGTTCTGCGTTCGTCCATCATGCAGCGTAATCTCAAGACTATTCCCGCGAGCCGTCCGAATCGCAAACCCCCGTCCACCAGAATCCGGATTATCCACCAGCGTCAACCCGGCCGCAGTGTCCTCCAAACGAAAGAACAGATCAAACGACACCCCGGCCCGAGTATGATCGGTCCCATAATCCGCCCTCCGTGACCGCTTCACAAACAAAGGAAACTCCGGTGCCGCAACACTCTTAACCTTCGCGTCATCCACCCGCAACAACAAACCCTCAGGCGAAGCCTTCGGCTGCCACAACCCCTCAATCAAAGCCCGGTCCATCTGGTGAACTCGCGCAACATCCTTCTGCGTCTCGGTCAGATAATACTCGCCGCCCTCTTCCACCAGATCCGGATAACTCATACGTACCATCGGGTCATCATCATACAAACCAATCTCCGGCTCAGACCACTGAATCACTTTCCCCTTGGGCGAATCCGCCTCCACCCCTCCAGACAACCAAACTGGATTGCGATCGTTATAAGCAATTGACCGCCGCTGCGGATGCTCCCGAATAAACCGACCTCCGTGATTGTGAAACCAATAGAGGTAATTCCCGTTCTCGCACCGCCATGCGAAATTAGCAGCCCGCGGATGCTTCATCAACCGCCCACTGGCATACCGCATGTACTGCGAAGGCTCCCAGGTCCGCCCATCATCACGGCTATACGTGCAAGCTGGATACCCATCAATAGTCCGAAACACACAAAAGATCGAACCATCGCTCATCACAGAAAAAGACTGCTCCTCCGCAATGGTCCCGCCCCCGGCCGGAGTTCGAATCCCAATCTCTCCGTCAGGCAAAGTAGACCAAGTGATCTTCGCTGCATCCCGCTCTGTAAAGATATTCCCAC
>JBKJUN010000577.1:0-5533 GCA_046590555.1 Bryobacter sp.
TCCCTTACCTCACGACGAATGAGGTGACTGGCGCCATTAACATGTTGGTGGACATAAGCGCTCGTCACGATACAGAGCAGGAACTAGCCCGGCTCGGCGCGGTTGTTGCCTCGTCCGATGATGCGGTAATCGGGGTGAACCTAGAAGGAATAATTACCCACTGGAATGCGAGTGCAACCCAGCTCTATGGGTATGAATCCCAGGAAATGATTGGTCAGCCCATCGAGTGTATTATCCCTCCCGAACTGCGCGACGAAGAAGTCGAAATTCTTGTCAAGTTGAGGCGCGGTGAGCGGGTTAAGAATTACGAAACAGAACGGATCACAAAAGACGGACGTCGGGTCAGCATTTCCTTAAGCGCTTCCAGCTTGCGTGACGAAAAAGGCAACGTTGTTGGAGTGACAAAAGTCGGCCGTGACATATCTGAACGCAAAAGGGCAGAACAACTACAGCAACTTCTCCTCAATGAACTTAATCACCGGGTGAAAAACACCTTGGCGACGGTCCAGGCCATCGCTCAACAGACAGTCAGGTCCGCGAAGAGTCCTGGGGATTTCGTAGTAGGCTTTACCGCCCGGCTTCAGTCCCTTTCGAAAGCACACGATCTTTTAACGCAAAGTGCATGGCAAGGTGCTGATCTCAGGTCTCTGATCCGTGAACAACTGGTGGATGAGCGTGTTTCCTATGCCGGTCCCTCGGTAGTGCTTGAACCCCAGGTGGCGCTCCATCTTTCGATGGTACTGCACGAATTAGGTACTAACGCCACAAAGTACGGTGCATTGTCGTTGCCTGGTGGTCGCATTTCTCTAAAATGGTCGGTCCAGGCTACCCGAGCCCATGATGACCCCACCTTGGTTTTAAATTGGCAGGAGCGCGAGGGTCCCCCGGTAGTCGCACCCAATAAGCAAGGATTTGGCACAACCCTTATCCAACAAAGCATCCAAGCCCACGGAGGAGATGTTGTCCTAGATTACGGCTCGGAAGGCGTGAGCTGTGAGATCAAAGTCCCGCTCTCGGCCGAAATGAGTCCCCAAATGAAAGCATACGAAACACCTGTTTTCAGCCAAGCATCGGCCAGGCTGCCCGAGACAATGGATTTTTCACTTGAAGGAAAAAGAATACTCATTGTGGATGATGAGCCGCTATTATTGATGGATTTGGAGGAGACGTTGACAAACTCCGGATGTGTCGTTGTCGGACCTGCGAGTACCCTCACTCAGGCGAAAGTTCTCATTGATGAGGCTGGCTTCGATGCTGCGCTGTTGGATGTGAATCTCGGGGGGCAAAGGGTAGATGATCTCGCTGCGGCATTAACGCAAAGAAAAATACCTTTTGCGTTCGTTACTGGTTACGACAGAGAGGGCTTGCCCCCCTCTTTTCGCCACGCCCCACTTATTGGAAAGCCTTTTAGTCAGCAACAGCTGCTTGAGATCGTCCGGCAATTAGTGGCACACAGGACAAATATCGTGCATTTCGGGCGAAGCCATAATTAGAAGTGGGTTTCCAATGAAGAGGATGATCTAATCTAGAGCCTCTTGGCTTTGGTGAATGGCTCGCCTGGGTCTCAAAACTATCATTCACCTAGGTAAGACGATCACTCTAGCGGAGGCTGCAGGGTTAAGCTCTTCAGAGGTTAGGCCACAGCATCAATATTCAGCGCACCTCGTGTGCATTGAATTATTCCCATTGTCTCCGAAGCAGGAACTGCCTTACCAAACAGGTAGCCTTGCCCAAATTCACACCCACTCTCGATTAGGCTGACCATTGCTTCCTTGTTTTCTACGCCCTCAGCGAGCGTCGGTACACCAAGGCGTTTTGAGAGGGCTAGAACCGCGTTTACAATTGCTAAGCTTTCGGGATTGCCGCTCATGGACTGTATGTAAGAACGATCAATTTTAATCTTGTCAAACCGCAAGTCAGCCAAGTTATACATACTCGCGTAACCCATACCAAAATCGTCCAATGATATTCTCATTCCTAGATTTTGGAAGGAGGTTAGAATAGATTTGGCACCCTGCAAATCTCGGACCAATGCGTTCTCAGTGACTTCGATCTCCAAGCGATTGGGTGGAACCCCACTTTCGGTCAGCACTGCAAGAATGTGCATCGGTAGCATGGGGTCGGTAAGCTGAAGGGGGGAAAGATTTAACGCAAGTATTAAATCATCTGGCCATAGCAGGGAATCTTTGCAGGCGGTTCGTAAAAGATCTAAGGTGAGGGTGGAGATAAGCCCAAGTTTTTCTGCTAAAGGGATAAAAATATCAGGCGACGCAGGCTGCCACCTCGCCAGGATTTCAAATCCTATGAGCTTGCCTTTCGATAACTCCATTAGCGGCTGATAGTATGGTTGGATTTCACGTGAAGCTATCGCCTTCCGCAGATGACCTTCCAAGCTGGCTTGGCTGCGGGCTTCCGCATCCATCGTTTTCTCGAAGAAGTGAAATCTACCCCGACCATCCCGCTTGGACTGATACATTGCGATATCGGCGGATTTAAGAAGCTCATCCTGGTCTCTACCGTCTTGCGGGCAAATGGCGATGCCGATACTAGCGCCCACATTAAAGGTATCCTCGCCCACGTCTATTGGAACGCTGATCTTTGCAATGATGCGGGTGGCGAGATTGCTTGCCGCTTCATGGGGGCTCTCAGCTGCACTATCTACTGTGCATATCACCGCAAACTCATCTCCCCCTATTCGGGCCACGGTATCGCCTTCCCGAACAACGCTTTGTAGTCGGCAAGCTATTTCACAGAGAACCGCATCGCCTTTGGTATGACCATACACATCGTTGATCGGCTTGAAACGATCCAGATCGATCAACAGGATGGAGTACGCATTTTTCGAAGCATTTGTGGCGGCGGCCGCTTCCTTGATTTTCTTGGTAAGGTGTCGCCGATTGGGAAGATCAGTTAAAGCGTCATGTTCAGCAAGATGAAGAACAAGTGCCTCGGCGCGCCTGAAGTCGCTGATGTCGGTAATGCACCCCACCAGCAATCGTCTGCCATCAGGCATTGTCAATCGCTTTTTCCTGGTAATTATAGTCCGGAGGTCGGCAGTTCCAGCTCCGAATAACTCCTCGTTTTCGTTTTCTTCACCCGTGTTAAGCACTCGAAGATCGTTACCCCGGAAAACGTCTGCCTGATCTTTTGGAAAGAAATCATGGTCCATTTTCCCCATGAGTTTATCAAATGGCTGACCCATTAAATCACAAAACATCTGGTTGACGACCACGAATCGGGTTTGATCGTCTTTCACAAAGATAGGATGAGGTACCGCGTCGATCACGCCTCGAAAGGCGAGCACGTCCGCATGCGAAACGAGGGGCGTTTTCCCGATTGAATTTAAATTGCTCATGCTACTGACCTTTTTGACACGACAATATTCTTTAACTTTTCTGGTATCTCGCTGGCAGGGACCGCGCGACTGAAATAGAAACCCTGGCCCTGATGGCAACCTAATGCTTGGAGGGCGATTAGTTGCTCGATGGTCTCGATTCCCTCAGCCAATGTAATCAGGCCGAGGTTATGACCAATGTTGATGGCGGCCCGGATCAATTCACCAGCTTTCGGTTTGATGCCCAGTTCGCTAATAAAACTCCGGTCGATTTTAATCTTGTCGAACGGAAAGCTGTTAAGATAGCCTAAGCCCGAATATCCTGTGCCAAAGTCGTCCAGCACCACCCTAACCCCTAAGTCCTTAAGGCTTTTGAGGACATCGAGTGTTTCAGAGGTTTTCTCCAATAGGCTCGATTCCGTGATTTCTAACTCTAGCCGATGCGGGGGTAAGCCTGATTTTTGCAGAGCGCAAATTACTGTTTCGACCAGTCTTCCTGATTTGAACTGCATAGGTGAGATATTGACGGCAATGGCTAGATCGTCGCGCAACGTCGTAGCGAAGTGGCAAGACTGCTCCATCACCCATTCGCCGATCGCAACAATCAGACCGCTCGATTCCGCGATTGGAATAAATGACGCTGGTGAGACTGCGCCCTTATCGGGATGATTCCAGCGGAGGAGAGCTTCAAATCCAACTTCAGCTCCGGACTGCAAATCCATCAGCGGCTGGTAATGGACAATGAGTTGTTTCTTTGCCAAGGCATGCCGCAGATCCTGCTCAATTTCGCTGTGCATCAACATCTGCAGGGACATTTGTGGTTCATAGGTCCGGTATACGCCGCGCCCGTCGGATTTTGCTCGGTGAAGGGCGAGGTCCGCGTTCATCAAGAGTGTCGAGGCGGGTAGCGTGTCGTTGATGCACCAACTCAACCCCGCACTGACACTTACAAGAAATTCCCTGTCAGGTAAAACCAGAGGCTTGGTGAAGGCCGAAACCAACTGATGAGAGGCGCGATGTGCGTCTTCCAAATCAATAAGCATAGGAAGCAAAATCCCGAACTGATCGCCTCCCAAGCGTGCCACGATGCCGTGATCGCCGATTGCTTCTTCGATCCTATTGCCGACGGCGACAATTAGCTTGTCTCCGACGATGTGGCCGAGGGTGTCATTAATACCCTTGAAGTTGTCCACATCCACCAGGATGAGGGAGGTATAGTAGTCGTTTTTAGCTTGTTTCGGCAGTGCGCCGTCAAGCAGTTCCAGGAAGAGCTTTCGATTAGGAAGGTCCGTAAGTGGATCATGTTCCGCTTGGTACTGAATGCGGGCCTCGACTTTACGGCGCTCAGTCACATCAATAACCGCGACGAGCGCAGCGTCTTTTTCCATATATTTTATTGGCTCGGCATACGTTGTGACAACTATTTCGCTGCCGTCTGCCTTGAGATGTGTCCAATCTTCCTTGCCACTGTCGACGCCAAACTTGGTTCTCGCGTCCTCCAAAATTCGTTGACGTTCACGTTCCGGCCGGATATCCACCAATGTCATTTTCAAAAATGCGTCGCGCGTATAGCCATAGTGTTCCAACGCAGCAGCATTGACATCGATATATCTCTGGCTTGACTTATCAACGACCCACATCGGAACTGGGTTGTTTTCAAATAACAAACGAAATGAGTCGGCGGCGTTTTTATCGTATGTGATATCTGTTCGGACGCAAATCGTTTTTCCATCCGGTGTCTTATGCTGGTCATACCGAATCCATCGATCATCCCGAAAATTCAGCTCGGTGGCAATGCCGGATTGAGCGTGCAGGGAGAGTCGTTCCTTTATCAACTCCTCTTCATGTTCCTTTTCCGTTGCATCATAGTAACTACCATTGCGAATAGCATTGCGGAGCACGGCCTCGTAACTGATTCCAGGTTTTAGGATTTCCGCCGCATCAGGAAACATCCGGACATAGTTGTTGTTCCAAAGAATGATATTATTTTCAGCATCCATGAGAACAATTGCTTGGGGTAGGCATTCGATGACTTGCCGTAGTTCGGCTCGGTCAGACAAGGCGTGCTGGCGCTCCAAATCTACCTTAGACGAGAATTCCTCAAGTGCAATCTGAGCTTTTCTAAGCTCCATTCTGTCCATGGTCAGGCGGGCCAGTTTCGAAAGGGAGTTTTGCTGTTTCGCGGTGATTTGGCGAGGC
>JBKJUN010000172.1:0-1481 GCA_046590555.1 Bryobacter sp.
GCCCTTTCAGTTGAAGCCGGCCAACCCCGAGATCTTCGACCCCGCGCGAGCCAAAGAGCCACGCGACCCCATCCCCGGACCCCGCATGGATGATCCTTTCTACCTGCGGCAAGAACATGAAAAGAAGAAACCATGAGACCTCTCTGCCTGATTGTCTTAGCCTCGATTGCCTCTGCCCAGGCTCCGAAGCCGCTGCCACCTCCCGGGGTAGCCATTCCTCCAGAAGTGAAGGCAAAGCTTGAGATGAAGCTCAAGGAACTCAACCAGCACATTGAACCTATCGCCAAGCATCCGCTGCTGGCTGATGTGCTGATCTTTCGTGAGGCCGTGCGCTATGCCCTTACTTACAACGAGTTCTTCAAGGCCGACGAAGGCACCAAGGCCTTACGCCTGCTCGATGAGGGTCTGCTGCGAGCCCGCCAGTTGGCCAACGGTCAATCCCCGTGGACGACAGACACTGGCCTTATCGTGCGAGGTTATGTCTCAAAGATCGATGGCAGCGTCCAGCCCTATGGGCTCGTAATTCCGGCCGGTTGGCGCGCGACTGATGCCAAGCCCTGGCGCCTCGATACCTGGTTTGCCGGCCGCAGTGACGTTCGCAGTGAAGTGAATTTTCTGATCGACAGGATGACCAGGCCTGGTGAATTCACCCCGCCCGACGCCATCATGCTTCATGTCTATGGCCGTTACTGTAACGCCACCAAGTTCGCCGGTGAGGTAGATGTGCTGGAAGGCCTGGAGGCCGCAAAGAAGCACTATCGCATTGATGAAGATCGCATTTTTGTTCGTGGCTTCTCTATGGGTGGGGCTTCCACCTGGCATATCGCCGCACACTATGCGGACCAGTTTGCCGGCGCTGCCCCAGGCGCGGGCTTTGCCGAGACGAAGGAATATCAGAACCTCGAGAAGAAAGGTGATGTCCGCCCCTGGTATGAGCAAAAGCTCTGGCGCTGGTATGACGCGACAGAGTACGCCGCCAACTTCTACAACCTGCCGCTGGTTGCCTATTCGGGCGAGATCGATAAACAGATCCAGGCCGCCCAGATCATGAGCCGTTACCTTACGAAAGAAGGGCTCTCGCTCGCCCATGTCATCGGCCCCAAAACCGAACACAAGTATCATCCCGATTCCAAGCTGGAGATCGAAGCTCGTCTGGCCGCGATCGCGAAGAGCGGTCGCGATGCTTATCCATCCAGCGTCCGCTTCACCACCTATACGCTTCGCTACAACCGCATGCGCTGGATCGTGGTGAATGGGCTTGATGAACACTGGGAGAAAGCCCGCGTCAACGCGCAGATTCAGGACAACGGCGACATCCACATCGATACAGCCAATGTCTCTTCATTCAGCGTCGACTTCGGTGCTGGCGGGTGGCGCCACTCTCTTGATCGCAACCCCACGATCCGAATCGACGGCCAACGCGCGGCTTCTCTTCAACCGCTTACCGATCGCAGCTTGCGCGGCAGCTTCTCAAAAGTGAA
>JBKJUN010000691.1:0-5304 GCA_046590555.1 Bryobacter sp.
GATCGGCAGTCGTAATCAGCCCTCCGCTGGCCTGAATATCAGCAGCCAGTCGCTTCGCTGTTTCTCCCTCGTAAAACTCACGGGCACCCTTCTTTTGCATCCGGGCAATCGTCGCCGCAAGCTCTGGCTGACGCACCAGCTCACCCTGCTTTAGAGGCTGATCTGAACCATGTAAGAAAATCCGGGACGAATCAGCAAAGGACTTCATCACCGGGACTTGCAACCTGAGGATCAGCTCCATGCGCTGAGAAGCGGTGAAGCCGTCCTTGGCCAGCTTTCGCGAGGGTTCAAGGTCCGCCTTCCACGGCAGCTTGCCAAAGAGCTTGTGCGCAACGGCCATACCGTCAGGAGTGCCGGGCACGGCCATGCTCTTGTACCCAGTCGCCGCCTCCTTGGCATTGGCGAATACCCCTTGCTTAGAGGCCATAGGGGCACGCGCACCATAGTCGATCAGCTTGGCTCGCCCATCGGCCATGCGGACCAACAAATAGCCGCCGCCGCCAAGATTGCCTGCCTCAGGGTGAACCACGGCAAGGGCAAAGGCCACAGCGACAGCGGCATCCACCGCATTGCCACCCTTCTTGAGAATCTCGATCCCTGCCTGGGTCGCAAATTCATTGCAGGTGGTCACCATCGCCTTGGGCGCGCGCTCAGGCTGCGCCACCATCGCGCGTTCGGCCTCCAGGCGCAATCCAGATTGCGAGACTTCCTGACCCAACAGAGAGGCGGCAATAATAAGACTAAGAGGGAGTTGCGGCTTCATTACTGCCCATCGTCGCATGGGCCGGGGCTGGGTTCATAGCTCTTGAGATCAGGCGCACTAATTTTCGGTAGGGGATATCGGCCCGGGAAGCGAAAGGCAACCATTCGCTATCACGAGAAGTCGAGAAAAACCAGCGCGATAGCAGAGCCAGGTGTTCTTCACGCTCCTTCAGCGTCGGGCGCGAGACAGGGAGTTCTTCGACGATCTGCCGCAGGCGCCGGTCCATTGATTCTCCGGCCTGCATCTTCATGTCGAAGGCAATCGGCGGCAGCCATAGACCATCAAGGAGAAAATAAAGCTGCACTCCGCCATCCATCTTCACCGCACTCACACCATTGGCAAAACGGATATCGGTGGTGATCTCGCTGGCCAGACGCAGCAGTCCTTCCACCTTTTCAAAGCGACGATGCTGTCGTGCCGCCTCTTCAAATTCCATGTTCTCGCTCGCACGATCTCGGGCATGGGCAACCGACTCTTGCAGGCTGTGGCCATGTGTTTCGATGAAGCCCGTCAAGCGCTTCACCTCACTGGAATATTCGTTGATGCCAACCACATCCTGACAGGGCCGCATGCACTGGTTCATCTCGCCGTAAATACAGCCAGGATGATCCGGATTGGGATCAAGCTCTTCCTCGCAACGGCGAATTTGGAAAAAGTCGAGTGCCTCACTCTCCCAACGGTCGGCCTCGGCCCGGTTCCGAAAAGGGCCAAAGAATAAATTCTCCTTCCCACTCAACCTTGAAGTAATCATGGTTCGGGGAAAAGGATTGTTGAGCAGCACCTTCAAATAGGGCGGCGAAGGCAAACGAACAATCTTCTTGTAGGTATCGCCAAAGTGCAGTTTCGCCAGTGAATAGAAATTGAGCGTCTGCTCCAGGCGAGAAGGGGTGTACCAGATCTCGATCCGTTCGGCCAGTGACGACAGGTCAATCAGGCGGCTTCCAGCTTTTGGGGCAAGCAAACGCGAGAGCCTGCGCTTCAACATGGTGGTGCGGGCCAGATACGGATGCCCCTTCTTCATGTGAATCAGGAAGACCGCCGGTACCGAGTCCACGCTGGGCACCACGCCTTGCCAGTCAACTGCCAGATGTGGTTCCGAAATCAAGTCCCTATTTTAGCTAGCGAATGACAAGATCTATCTACGCACTTGCTCAAAAATTTGCGGCTTCGATTCGTTGCGCCAATTGTTGATTCAACCCGTCCCGTTTTTTGGTCTCTGCGGCGATCTGATCTCGAAGCGTCACGATTTTTCCATCCAGATTAGCCAGGTCAGAGGCATACTTCTGCACCCGCTCTGTCTGGCCCGATACCGAGTTCAGACTCGATAGATTTCGCCTGACACGTTCCTGATCGGCGGTGGATTCTGTCACCTGCTGATTCATCGCCTGGATGGCACGGTTCGCATCCGCCACCTGACGGCGCAGTGCGGCGATGGCATTCATCACCTGTTTCGCCTCCGCAGAGAGACGATTCGATGCGACCCAGTAGCCAATCTGCTCGTCGCCCACGCCGCTGATCTGCAACTGCTCACTCAACGTGCGTTCTTCCTTGACAGGGAAGCTCTGGTTCGCCTCTCCAGTCAACTTAACCTCAAATCGATAGTGGGTTGGAGTTTGCTCAGCAGGCTTGATTCCCATCAATTTGTGGTCATATCGAATCGCGTGCTCTAGAATCAGCGTCTTTACCTTGCGATCCACATTGGTGATCTTGTAGACCTTGGTGGTCTCAGTTGTGGAATTCAAGGTAACAACTCCGCCGCTGGCCTTGATCGTTCGCAAAACCTGTGGAGCATCGTTGCTGTCTTCAATTACGCGTGTGCCAAGATCGCTTGCATAGCTAAGCAGCCGCTTGTCTCCAGGCTTGAAGGTATTCACTAGGGCCTCGCCCGCGTAAACGCCGCCATCGTAAACACTCAGTGGACCACCATCGAGAGTCTTGCCGGTGGAGTTCGTAAGCTCTGCCGAATTCAGCGGATTTTGGCTGGCTGAGTTCTCAGTGTAGATTAGCAGTTTGCGGGCGTTGATTTCCTGTTGAACGAAGGGCAACATGGCGCTCTCATTGCGCTTCACGGTGACAGGTTGGCCAAACTTGTACTCAAAGAGCTCTCCAGCCTCACGCGTGGTTGTATCCACTTGCACATTCGAGACCGAAGCCGGCATGGTGCTCATTTCGGCCACTGCCGCCAATTTGTCCATTCTCATACCTCCAGCTCGTCCAGCAAGGGCAGCTGGTGCTGCCGCCAGTGCATAGGTCTTGGGTGCCAAAGGCTGCTCTTCTTCAAGTTCGGCCACCTGACGCTGCAGGAACTTCGGCTCATAGAGCTTGGAGATAAAACTAATCGGCCGGCCAGAGATGACGCTAAGATCAACCTTGGTCCAATCCTCACTTGTCGTGTTGTCGATAATCGCCCAGCCCTCAAGCATCGGCTTCTTCGAAGCACCTGCATCAAGAACCAACCGGTAGCTAGACTTCCAAACCGGCATAGGAATTGTATAGGCCACGCTTAGCTTGCGCGCAGCATCCTTGGCCGAGTCCACGTAGACGCTTTTCTGCTCACGGCTGCGGCTGACGTTCAGGCTCTTCAAATATTCGCTCAACTGAAGTTGCAGTTCGGGGTCTGTAAGCCGCATCGAAGTCACTGAACCGAGGTCGTATGTTGCGATATCCCCGTTCGAAGTCAGGATGCTCAATACATCCGTACTGGTCTGCGAACGCTCACGACCCTGCGCCACCCGCGCCCCAACAATCTGCCCCGTAACACTTCCCTGCCCCAGCTTCAGCTCGATCTTGGCACCCTTCAACTGATCGAGAAAATCAGTCAGCGGCGTACGCTCACCGAGCTTAAAGGGAAACTCCGCCAGCTTCGATGAAAGCGGCATGCTGGAGTCATAGCGAACTCCGGCAACCGAGTTACCCGTTAGATCGTTGATCGTGAGCGACTTCAGCACATCATTCATTTCGTTCGCTTTGAAGTCGAGCCGGGCCGACTGGCCGGCCGGGATCTCTCCACCTCGCTCGAAATACCCAATCCCGTGCTTATACAGAATCACCTTCCGCACCGGCAATTCGGCGGCTGGCAAACTCTGAACAAGCAGCACAATACTAAGAACACTCACGGTCTGGCGCATAATACTCCTGTGACGATTTTGACACCACGCGAGTTGCATCTGTTTCCTCTGGAGGCAATGATGCGCCTCAGCCTTGCCGCCGGATGGAACCAGACACCTGCCGATTGGCAACGCTTGATCACCCTCAGCCCAGGGCTTTGTTGGGGCATCGAGATCGACGGGAGCCTCGCCGCGACCGCTACTGCGATCACCTACGACGACGATCTGGCCTGGATCGGGATGGTTCTCACAATGCCCGAACATCGCAGCAAGGGCCTCGCCCGCAAGCTTTTGTCCACAATCCTGGATCTATTGCAAGCACGTAATATCGCAAGCATCGGCCTCGATGCGACGACCATGGGCGCGCCTCTCTATCGCAGCTTCGGATTTGAGGAGCAGTGCCCGATTGAGCGCTGGTCTCGCTCGGGGACGCAGTTGCCGTTCGACCTCCCCACACCGATTCAAACCACTCATGTAATCGAAGCCCTGGCAGCCGAAAGCACCGTGCATTCCCTCGAAGATGCCTATCTGCTGGTAAGGCCCGGACATCTGGCAAACTACATCGGGCCTTTCGTTGCCGAAGACGAATCCGATGCCGAAGAGCTCCTTACCAGGATCCCAAAAGAGGCATCCCTCTACTGGGATTTGTTCCCGCAGAACCCATTGGCCACTCGCCTCGCCACTGAGCAGGGCCTGGCCTCCACTCGCCAACTGATCCGCATGTCTTTGGGCCAAGCCCTGCCACCTCCCTCACATAGTTGCCTCGGCATCGCTGGCTTCGAGTATGGTTAAAAGAATGCAAGGATTTCGCGACGAAGCTGCACTCGAAAACTGGCTCTCCCACCCCAGCGAAGCCGATATCGCCCTGGTTCAATCCCTACCCGGCGATTTCCTGATTCTCGGTGCCGGTGGCAAAATGGGCCCGACCCTGGCCATGCGGATCCAGAAGGCGATTGATGCCATCGGGTCGAAGCAGCAAGTTCTGGCGGTATCGCGATTCAGCGAAGATCGCCCGCGCGAAGCATTGGCCGCTGCCGGGGTCAAGATTCTCCGCGAAGATTTGCTCGAACATGGCGCACTCCATCGGCTGCCTGACGCAGAGAACATCATCTACCTTGCCGGTCGAAAGTTTGGGTCTTCCGGCAACGCTTCGCTTACCTGGGCGATGAACGTTCTCCTCCCGGGGCTGGTCGTCGATCGCTTCCGGCATTCGCGCATTGCAGCCCTCTCTAGCGGCAACATCTACCCGCTGGTACCGGTCACCTCACGCGGAGCAAACGAAGACACTCCTGTAGGCCCAGTGGGCGAATATGCGCAATCGGTACTGGTCCGTGAGCGCATGTTTGTATACGGTGCCAGCGCCTACGGCACCAAGGTGATCAACCTTCGTCTCAACTACGCCCTCGAACCGCGCTACGGCATCCTCGCCGACCT
>JBKJUN010001018.1:0-6690 GCA_046590555.1 Bryobacter sp.
CTCCTTGCCGCCCATCCCTTGCAATCTCAACTTCGCATCCCAATTCCTTCAAAATGCCTGCGCACACTTTCTGATTCGTAACATTGTCATCGACAACAAGCACAAGGAGCGGTTTTCTTCGAGTACTCGCATCAGGCACCGCTGCGTCAACCTGGACCAAAGCGGCATCACCCCTCACACCATTATCTTCGGCAAGAGGAAGTTCCAATGTGAAGGTCGAACCCAAACCTACTTTGCTGGTGCAGACAACTGTGCCCCCCATCAATTGAGCCAGCTGTAGCGAAATCGCAAGGCCGAGTCCAGTCCCTCCTCTCTTCCGGGTAGTCGACGAATCCAGTTGCTGAAACTTCTGAAAGAGCAATTTCTGTTGGTCCAGCGGAATCCCGGTGCCTGTATCGGTAACGCTAAGCTTCCATCCAGAATGTCCACGCTCCACCAGAAATACAACGCTTCCTCCATCTGTGAACTTGATCGCATTGGACCCAAGATTGAGCAGTATCTGCCGTAATCTTCCCGAATCACCCACAAAAGCGCGAGGTAAATCAGATCCGTATTGCACCACCAACTCGAGATTTTTTCCCCGCGCTTTCTGTGCAAGCACATTCACAACGGCTTCCAGTAGGTCGTACAAATCGAACGGCGCTACTTCTAGTTCAAGCTTTCCTGACTCAATTTTGGCGAGGTCAAGGATGTCATCGATTATGGCCAGCAGCAATTGCGCCGAAGCTTGGATGGTCGCCGTGTATGCCTGTTGTTCTGGGTCAAGCTCTGTCACGAGCAACAAGCCAGTCATCCCCATCACCCCATTCATCGGAGTGCGGATCTCATGGCTCATCGCAGCCAGAAATTCGCTTTTGGCGATGTTGGCAGATTCTGCCCGCACTTTCTCTAGTTCAAGTTGCTTCAGATAGCGCTTACCCTCGCGCTCTGCTGCTTTTCGACTAGAGATATCCGTCAGAAACACACGAGTCAGGATCGTATGACCAGCTTCGATGTCAGGCGTTCTTTCGAGAATCACCCAGCGGTCCTCTGCGCCTGTTGTACTTAGTAGCACTTCAATAGACTGAGCGAGTCCAGACTTAAGCACGTTTTGGCAGAGCAGGTAAAAAGCATCCTGATGGGACGGCGCAAAGAATCGGGTCAATGGCTGCTGTGTCAAGCGGGCTTTGACATCGCCGAGCAACTCCGCTCCCTTGAGATTGATTTCTACAATCAACCCTTGCCCGTCCAAGGAAATGTAACCTACTGGGGCCAAGTCGAAAAACTCAAAATAAAGTTGCCGTGAGGCTTCAAGCTCTCCTTGTATCCGTCGCAGCTCTTCATTTTGCATCTGCAGTTCAAGCTGATGAACCCGCAATTCATGCAGTATTTTATCCATCGTTTCATGGGTGGGTTTGGGCTCTATCATTAGCGATCACCCTCGTAAAGCCCATTCCTACCACAGAAGACAGGATTGATCGGCAACATTTTGAGAATGCGTTTCTACGAGTAAGGTTGTTAGCCTGAGTCTATCCCTCTTTTCGGCTCTCTATGTGGAAATATGAAGCAGGAAATCCTGTGCTATGCAGCAGATGATCAGTGTTGCATCGACCTTCAACGACTCTCTGATCAAAAACTGGTTTCTTATCTATGGAATCTGCGATCCAGCAGGCCAAATATGACTGGATCGAACCAAATTCGCTGCACTCCGATGTCTGCGGTTTCCAAGCCAATCACCTACTGAGTCTGCGCATTGCTACCGGGGCCTGGAGTTAGAGATTAAGTGGCAAACCGCAGCAAGACATCGAATCCTCTATAGTATTTCCGCTGAGCAATAAATTCACTCACCACGCTGTAAAAGCTTCGCTTGCTCACAATTTAAGGATCTTGCGAAGTGCCAAGCCTCTTCGCTGATATCAATCGTAGAACGCCTAAGTGCATCGAAGGCCAGCCCCCATTCGATATACTCGCCCCATGATTCAGGGTCGCCCATTCCAGATTTTTCTCATCTTCTGCCTGATCGCAACAGCGGCAGCGCAAGACATTCGCGGCAGAATTTCCGGTCGTGTCACCGACTCTGGCGGAGCAGTAATCGCAAAGGCAGATTTGCGCGCCACCAACACCAGCACTGGCATACAGATCCCCGCACTAACAAACGAGGCCGGCCTCTATGAATTGCCCTATCTCGCCCCAGGCACTTATTCCCTGACAGCCTCCGCCCCAGGCTTCAAGCGCTTTGAGCGAAAGACAATCGAAGTGCGTGTGGGCGAACGCCTTCAAATTGACGCGGTACTCGAAATTGGTGATGTCAGCGAGTCTGTAACCGTAACCGGCGAGAGCCAATTGATCGAATCTTCAACCGCAAGCATAGGGCAAGTTGTCGACCGCAGAAGACTCCTCGAACTACCGCTCCCCGGCGGTAATTCCCTCGCTCTGGCCCGTCTCTCACAAGGCGTTCAGAACTTCGGCGCTCCCAACCACCCCAGCCTCGGGCCAGCGGTTGAAGTGCTCTCCAGCATCAGCGTAAACGGCGTCCGGCCCGGCAATACCGAGTTCACCATTGACGGCACCCCAGCCATGTGGGGAACCAACGCCGCCGTGGCTCCCCCCGCCGAAATGGTGGCTGAGTTCAAAGTGCAAACCGCCACTTATGACGCGGCCCTCGGGCGCGCTCCCGGCGGCAACATCAACCTCGTCCTGCGATCCGGTACCAACAAATTCCACGGGATGGTCTATCACTTCCACAACAACCAGGTGCTCACCGGTATGGACCTCTTTCAGCGTCAACTCCTCGCCTCTGGCCCCCTCACCGATGAGCGCCGGGCGCAAGCCAATCCCCGCAACATCCTCAACCGCTTTGGTACCAACTTTTCCGGCCCTTTGGTATTGCCCAAGCTCTATGACGGCCACAATAAGACCTTCTGGATTTACGGCTTCGAAGGCCTCACCAGGCCAGGAATCGAGCGCGGCAACAGCTTCTACACGGTTCCGGCTTTGGCCCAGCGCAAAGGAGACTTCAGTGGCCTGCTCCCTCTCGGCCCCTCCTACCAGGTCTATGATCCTGCCACCATCACTGCAATAGCTGGCGGTAGATTTTCAAGGCTCCCCTTCGCCGGCAACATCATTCCTGCCAGCCGCCTCGACCAGACTGCCCAAAAGATCAATCCACTCTGGCTTGAACCGAACACCACCGGCACCACCGACGGCCGCAACAACTACCAGCGCCTCCCAGGCTCCTACAACGAATACCGTTCCCACACCGCAAAGCTCGACCACAACTTCAGCAACAAGCACCGCGCCTTCCTCCGCTACAACCGCTGGTATCAGCTCTTCAGCTCCGGCGACCTTCTCGGCAACGGCACCAACGGCACAGATCGCTTCCGTCGCAATTGGGGCTTCGGTGCCGATGACGTCTACGTTTTTTCACCCAGCTTCCTTATGAATCTTCGCTGGGGCTTCGCCAGAACAGAGCAGACCTTCATTCCCCTCGCCAGCAACTTTGATCTCTCCAGCCTTGGCTTCTCATCCCAACTGATCAACTCTATCGACCCCGCTGCACGATATCTCACACAAATCGCACCGGCTGGAATACAAGCCGTCAGTAACGCCGCCCGCTCTACCGCCACTGCCAACTACCACACCTGGGCTGCAGACTTCACCAAATCCCTCAACCGTCATTCACTCCGCTTCGGTGCCGAATACCGCCTCTATCGCGAACACTCGTACAACTTCGCCCTCGTCACCCCACAGCTCACCTTCGGTAATACCTTCACCCGAGGCCCCCTCGACAATTCCCCTGTTGCTCCCATCGGCCAGGGCTATGCCAGCTTCCTCCTCGGCCTCCCCACCGATGGTCAGCAGAACGTAGTCGATTCACTCGCCGAGCAATCCAAAACTTCGGCCTTCTATCTGCAAGACGATTGGCGCATCACCAATACGATCACAATCAACGCAGGCATCCGTTATGACTTCGATTCCCCGGCCACAGAACGTTTCAACCGCTCCATTCGAGGCTTCGATTTCAACACCCCCAGCCCGATCGAAGCGCAGGCAAAAGTCAACTATGCAGCATCGTCAATTCTGGAATTGCCAGTGGCTAACTTCAAGGCCACCGGCGGACTCCTCTTCGCTGGTGTCGGCGGCCAACCGCGCGGCCTTTGGCAGGCCGATCGCAACAACTTTGCACCCCGTCTCGGCATTGCCTGGCAAATCAGACCACGCACAGTAGTGCGCGTCGGCTACGGCATCTACTTCGTTCCTCTCGGAGTAGACCGCACCACGGTCAACCAGAGCGGCTTTTCCCTTCGTAATTCCCTCGTCGCCTCTACCGACAATGGCTTGACCTATTCCTCCAGCCTGTCCAATCCATTCCCGGCCGGCCTCGCTCAGCCCCAGCGCGCAGCCGGTGGCCTCTCAACGGACCTCGGCCGGGCAATCAGTTTCTTCAACGCCAAACCGAACAACGGCTATCAGCAACGCTTCAGTCTCTCATTGCAGCAGCAGATCGGGCAGTGGCTGGTGGAGGCCAGCTACGTCGGCAACCGGGGCACAGCCCTACAGGTGAGCCGCCCGTTAAACCCCATCCCGAACGGTCAATTGAGCCAGTCGCCTCTTCGCGACCAACCCACAATTGATCGTCTTTCACGACAGGTCAACAACCCCTTCTTCCCGCTCCCGCTCACCGATATCGCAGGGCGAACCGTCGCTGCATCTCAGCTCTTGCGTCCCTTCCCACATTTCAGTGGCCTCTCTGCCGATCTGCCCATCGGCTACAGTTGGTACCACTCGCTGCAAACCAGAGTTGAGCGCCGTTTCTCTCGTGGCTTCACCATCAACCTTGGCCACACATGGTCCAAGCTGATGGAGGCAAATTCCTTCCGCAACGGCGGCGACCTCCAGCTCGAAGAAGTAATCAGCGATCTTGACCGCACCCATCGCTTCACCGGCAGCGGCATCTGGGAACTTCCCTTTGGCAAAGGCCGCAAGCTCTGGACTTCTGCCGGCCGTTTCCCCAATGCAATCATCGGCGACTGGCAAGTGCAGGCTGTTTGGCAGCGCAACACCGGCGCGCCGATCACCTTTGGGAATCTTGCACTGATCGACGACATTCGCTCGCTACCTGCCCAAACCCAGACTCTCGACACCTGGTTCAACACGGCGATATTCAATCGCGTACCCGCACAGCAACTGGCCTCAAACGTACGCACTCTTTCCAGCCGCTTCTCTGGCGTCCGCATTCCCGGCCAGGAGACTTGGGATATTTCAGCGTTGAAAAACTTCCGGCTCACAGAACGCGTGGGCCTCCAATTCCGGGGAGAGCTGCTCAATGCCATGAACCGCTCGAATCTGGCGGGCCCCAACACCGATCCAACCAATACTCTCTTCGGTCGCATCACGGCAACCAGCGGGTTTCCACGTCAGGTACACCTCGGGCTGAAGGCCACCTTTTAGCTGACCAGCTCATAGCCTTTGCATGATTTGGGATTTCTTTGGCCTTCGTGGACTTCCTGAATGGCGGCTCGAGAAGATGCTCTAATGGATCGAAAAGCACAGCCCATCATGTCTACCCACAATCGCTTCGGACGCCGCAGTTTCTTTGGTACCTCACTTGCTGCTGTGGCAGCGGGTGCCGATCCTGCCCAGAATGACTTTGACTTTGATACTCCCTACAACCGGATTGGCACTGATTCGACCAAGTGGGATGCTCAAATCCGCCGCTACGGGAAGGAATCGATCATCGCGGGGATGGGGATTTCCGATACAGACTTTCGCACCGCGCCGGTGATTACCGCTGCACTTCAGAAGCGGATGCAGCACGAGAACTGGGGCTATCTGACGATGCCCGATTCGTTCCGTGAGTCGATTATCCACTGGAACAAGCACCGCTACGGGGTCACGATACATCCAGATCGATTGCTGCTGGCGACTGGAGTTCATCCCGCCATCATTAGTGCGCTGCGCGCGTTCTCCCCGCCAGGCAGCAAGGTGCTGCTGCTGACGCCTACTTACGATGGCTTTTTCGGGGATATTTCTGCTGCCGGGTGCAAGCCGCAGGAGTGCCCGCTTAAGCAGGTGAATGGCCGCTACCAGATGGATCTTGAAGCGCTCGACAGACACATTTCCCACGACACGAACTCGCTGATCCTGTGCAACCCGAACAACCCCACGGGCAATGTCTGGTCTCGCCAGGATCTGACTGCTGTCGGTGAGCTTTGTACGAAGCGCAGGGTGGTTGTGCTGGTGGATGAGATTCACTGCGACCTTGTCACCAAAGGCAATCAGTACACTCCATACTCGTTGCTTGAGAATCGCGAAGTCGTAAATAACAGCGTGACGTTTAAATCGGCAAGTAAGTCCTTTAACCTCTCAGCACTCAAGGCCGCCTGGATGTTCTCTGACAATGCGGATTACATGGCTCGCATATCGGCTACGGGCCATAGCGGGGACGTTAATACGCTTGGGGTTGTTGCTGCGCAGGCGGCTCTCAATGAGGGGGAGCCCTGGCTGAAGCAACTGATTTCTTATATCGATGGCAATCACGAATTCGTTGCAGAGTTTGTCGCCAAGCGCATTCCGTTGCTTAAATACTCAAAGCCGCAGGGAACTTATCTTGGATGGGTGGACGTCTCTGGCCTGATTGAAAAGATCGGGGCTGGAGCGCAAGCTGCGAAGGCGAATCAGGGCCGCTCGGCTTCCGCTCGCCCAATCACT
>JBKJUN010001043.1:0-3516 GCA_046590555.1 Bryobacter sp.
GATCTGCAACTCTCCTACCGCTCCACGGCGCAGGTGCAGATCGATGAAGGGTCGGTGGAGGCGCAGGTGCAGGACCTGGGGCCAGAGCCTTGCCGGGTTATGCTGCAATTTACCGCAGTAGCGCGGGAGCAGTGGGAGCTGGCGTGGAGTTTGGTAACTGCCGAGGCTTTGCGGGAATATCGCAAGGGTTCGCCGGGCCCTGTGTTGCGAAGAGCGCTGGCAGTGGCAGAAGTGAATTTGCTGCCCGAGCGGTATCGGGAATTAAAGACGGCTTGTTCTTGTGCAGACTGGATGCGGCCTTGCAAGCATGCGCTGGCAGTGTTGCGGGCACTAGGTGAAGAGATTGAGCGGGACCCGATGTTGCTGGTGCGGCTGCGGGGCGGCGGGCCACGCGAAGAAATGGAAGTGGTTGAGCTCGAAGAGGGAGGCGAGCCGCTGGGGACGGACGGAAAGAGCTATTGGGGGGAGCATCAGGACTGGTCTGGATTTGAGGCCGGGTTGCTTGGAGGTGGGGTGGCGGCCAGGTTGCTCAAGCGCCTGGGGCCGGTGGCGGTATATGGTGTGAGCATGGATCCGGATGCAATGTTTAAGCCCGTTTATGAGGGTGTTGCGGCGGAAGCGAAGGTGATGCTTGAAGGTATCAGAAAGAAGGTTCGGAAATGAAGCAGATTTTTCTCTTTAGCTTGGTGGGGATGATGGCTCTTGGGCAGGAGAGCATGGATGTACCGAAGTTGCAGGCGGATCTTGCCCGGGCGCAGAAGACGTTGCTCGACTGGGCTAACTTGGGCCGATATGCAGCGGACAACGCAAAGCTGGCACCGGTGAGTGGGAACGAAAAGCTTGTTGTGTTTATGGGCGATTCGATCACCGATGCCTGGGGTAGAAGAGGTGGCAAGTTCTGGCCAGACCGGCCGTATGTCAATCGCGGGATCAGCGGACAGACTACTCCGCAGATGTTGATTCGCTTTCGGCCTGATGTGATTGCGCTTGGTGCGAAGGTTGTGGTGATTTTGGCAGGCACGAACGATATCGCGGGCAATACAGGGCAGATGACGCTCGAGCAGATTGAGGGCAATCTGGAATCGATGGCGGAGCTGGCCAAGGCCAACGGCATGAAAGTGGTGATGTCGAGCGTGATGCCGGTTTGTGATTATCACCGGCCACAGATTGCGCGCCGACCGCCGGAGAAGATCATTGCTTTGAATGAGTGGATGCAGGCTTATTGCAAGAAGCACAAGCTGGTTTATCTCGACTACTATTCGGCTATGCTCGATGAGGCCAAGCTGCTGAAGAAGGAGCTGACTAATGATGGTCTGCACCCGAACGATGCGGGTTATGCGGTGATGGAGCCACTGGCCGAGAAGGCCATTGCCGAAGCCATCAAGCGCTAGCGGCGATGACGCAGAAGGCCGTGCAGGTATTCGCCGTAGCTTGAGTTCTTGTAGCGCCTCGACTGCTCTTCGAGTTGTTCCGGGCTGAGCCAGCCCATGTGGAAGGCGACCTCTTCGGGACAACCGACTTTCAGGCCCTGGCGCTGTTCGATCGTTTCTACAAAATTACCAGCCTGGAGTAAGGACTCGTGTGTGCCAGTGTCGAGCCAGGCCATGCCGCGGCCAAGGGCTTCGACGCGAAGCTTGCCGGCGACGAGGTATCGGTTGTTGATGTCGGTGATCTCAAGCTCTCCACGGGGAGAGGGCTGGATCGATTCGGCAACCTGGGTGATGGTGTTGTCGTAGAAGTAGAGGCCGACAACGGCGTAGTTGGACTTGGGCTCTTTTGGCTTCTCGACAATAGAGATGGCCTTGCCGTGGTCATCCAGTTCGACAACTCCGTATCGCTCTGGATCACGCACCCAATAGCCGAAGATAGTGGCTCCTTCGGGTTGGGCTGCAGCGCGCTGGAGTTGCACCGAGATGCCGTGACCATAGAAGAGGTTGTCGCCGAGGATGAGTGCGGCAGGGCCGCCGTCGATGAAGGATTTGCCGATGATGAAGGCTTGGGCGAGGCCCTCGGGACGGGGTTGTTCTGCGTATTCGAGCTTGAGGCCGAAGCGGCTGCCGTCGCCAAGCAGGCGGCGATAGACGGGGAGGTCAATCGGTGTCGAGATTATGAGGATCTCGCGAATGCCCGCCAACATAAGTGTTGTCAGCGGGTAATAGATCATGGGCTTGTCGTAGACGGGGAGCAACTGCTTGCTGACCGCTTCGGTGATTGGATGTAGCCGCGTGCCGCTGCCGCCGGCGAGAATGATGCCTTTCAATTTTTCCCCTGTTAATTCACTTATGCGAAGATGCCGTCGTGGACGTTCCCTGCCGTATCTGTGAGACGGAAGTCTCTACCAGAATAGCGATGTGTGAGCTTCATGTGATCGAGGCCCATGAGAGCGAGGACAGTCGCGTGGAAGTCGTGGATGTGCATGCGATTCTCTGCGGCGTGGTAACCGAAGTCGTCTGTGGCGCCATAGGTAAAGCCGGCTTTAACGCCGCCGCCGGCCATGAAGAGTGAATAACCGTATGGGTTATGATCGCGGCCATTGCCACCTTCTGAAACCGGAGTGCGCCCGAATTCGCCAGCCCAGATGACAAGAGTGTCTTTGAGGAGGCCACGGGACTTGAGATCTTTGAGGAGGCCAGCGATGGGCTTGTCAACCTCAGCGGCGTTTTCGTTGTGCTTGGCAAAGAGGTCGGAGTGTTGATCCCATTTGTAGCTGTGAGTGCACTGAATAAAGCGGACGTCTTGTTCGGCGAGACGGCGGGCAAGAAGACACTGCCAGCCGAAGTCTGCGGTCTTGGGATCGTCGAGGCCATAGAGCTTCTTGGTGGCTTCAGATTCTCCAGATACGTCGAAAACTTTGGCGGCTTCCGATTGCATGCGGAAGCCCATTTCAAAGGACTGGATGCGGGTTTCGAGTTCTTCGTCGAGCTTCCATAGATCCTGATGTTTGCGGTTGATCGCCTGGATCATGTCAAGCTCATAGCGCTGCTGCTCTCGATTGAGCCCCTGGTTGACGAGGTATTCGATCGGCTCCTTCTGGATCTCGTTGACTTGCATGCCAGCGTTGCCGATGGCAGTGCCTTGGACGGAACCGGGGAGAAAGCCGGAAGCCCAGTTCTTGGAGCCACCATGGGAGAGGGCGGGCTTAATAGTGATGTAGCCGGGGAGGTTGCGATTTTGCGAGCCGAGGCCATAAAGCACCCAGGAACCCATGCTGGGGCGTGTGAAGGTGAAGGTGCCGGTGAAGGTCTGCAGCAGGGCCGCACCGTGGTCTACGCCTTCGCCAACCATGGAACGCACGACGCAGAGATCATCGGCGCACTCGCGGATGTTGGGCAGCAGATTGCTGATCGGAATTCCGCTCTGGCCGCAGTTCTTGAAAGTCCAGGGCGACTTCATCAGGTTGCCGGTTCTGCCAGCGGCAAAGGTGAGGGGCTGCTTGATGGGGAGGGGCTTGCCGTCGTTTGCGTCGAGGTAAGGCTTGGGGTCGAAGGTGTCGATCGAGGAAGGGCCGCCGTGCAT
>JBKJUN010000339.1:0-2845 GCA_046590555.1 Bryobacter sp.
AAACCTGATTACTGGCCATGCGGTGTCCGGGGTACAGGTGGCGTGACTCTAGCCTTGGCTCTGATATGGAACTTGAGAACCTATCTGGCGGTGACAAGGGAAAAGGCACAAGCGGAAGCTCCGCGAGGCCGAAACTGCTGATACGCCATGTAGGGGCGGATGCGCTGGGTCATATGAATTGGCCCGTAGTAGTGACGAAGCGGGGTAATGCCCGTGGAGCGAAGGGGACGGGCCATTCCAGTCTTGGTCCAATTGGTCAACTGGCAACAGGAGGAACCGACGGATTGTGGCGGAGGGCGGCAGCTCTCTATGAATGGCACGAGCCGTGTGAGTGGAGACAGTCAAGCACGGTTCTGTGAGAGGCTCGGGGTGAAATTCCCCGGGCCTACTCGGCGGCGGTCAGCGATGATTGTCCCTACCGCGACCCCAGCCTAAGGCTTGATTTTATTGGCTATTTTTCAAGGTGCAGATCTGCCAGTTCTCGAATCTGTAGAATCTTTAGTTATTCACATTGCCTCTATCCCCGTGGAGGGCATTCGCGGCATATACTCAAAGACTTAGCCGCTCATGAGCCTGCCTACAATTTTCTCGACATGCAAGCCACGCGCCGATGTGGAAGCGGGAAGCATCCGTGATGATGAATTCATGGCCGACCTTTCACGGGTTGTGAACAAGACTGCGCCGGAGGACTACCTCAATCCCTCTGCTTTCTTTGCCAAAAGCTATCCAACTCGTGGCATGAAAGAACTGTTGAAGGCGGTCTGCCTTCGCCTCTCAGGGAAAGGTGGCGAAGTTTCTTCCATCATTCGGCTTGGCACGCAGTACGGCGGCGGCAAGACGCATGGCCTTATTGCTCTTGTCCACGCCGTGCGGGGCGCTCAGGGTGTTCCGAATCTCGCTGACTTCGTTGATCCCTCGATCCTGCCCGCCGGGACCGTTCGAATCGCGGCACTGGACGGCGAGAATGCCGACCCTGCGAACGGCCTTACTCTGGAACCGGGGCTTCTGGCCCGCTCCCTGTGGGGGGAAATGGCTTACCGCCTGGCGGGACGCGAGGGCTACGAGCGCGTTCGGCAGAGCGACGAAAGGCACATTGCACCGGGCGCGGAAACGATCCGGGAACTCTTTGGCGGCCAACCTACACTCATCCTCCTTGATGAGATTTCCGTCTATCTGCGCAAGGTGGAGCGGGCTTTCCCGGATGCCTCGAAGCAATTCGCTGCGTTTATTCACGACCTGTTCAAGGCCGTGGCATCGACGCCGCAGGTAGCGCTGGTTTATACCCTGGCGATTGGGAAAGACGATCAGGGAAACGACGCGTACAAAGATGAGAACGAACGGGCCGCTGCCGCAATGGCGGAGGCGGAAAGCGTGGCCGTTCGAAGCACTACACCCCTGAACCCGACGGAAGAAGACGAGACGCCGAACGTCCTGCGCGCCAGACTGTTTGAATCCGTTGACCTCGCAGCCGGGAAAGCCGTGGCCGAAGCATATTATCAGGTCTGGAATTCCAATCGGGATAACCTGCCGGCCGACGCCACAAGCCCAGAACTTCGCGAGCAGTTTCTGCGTAGCTACCCACTTCACCCAAAGCTGCTGGAAATGCTGACTGAGAAGACTGCCTCGCTTAGTACCTTCCAGCGCACGCGGGGCATGCTGCGGCTACTGGCACGCACCGTCCATCACGTCTGGCGGACTCAGCCACCGGACGCCTTTTCGCTCCACACACATCACATGGACCCCGGCTTTGAGTCGATTCGCACCGAGGTAAACGTAAAGCTGGGGCAAGGTCAGTTCGCGCCTGCTGTGAAGTCCGACGTTGCCGCTGTGGCCGGAGACGAGCCCTCGCTGGCGCAGCGGCTGGACGAACAGAAGTATCCGGGCCTGCCGCCGGTTACAAGTTACGTGGCGCGCACCATCTTCTGGCATACGCTCGCTTATGGCGATTCGGCCAAAGGTATAACGGCGGAACAGCTAAAGCTTTCGGTCTGCTCCCCGGTACTCGAACCATCTTTTATCGAACAAGCTCGAATCCAGTTTGTCGCCGATTCGATATATCTGGATGACCGGCCCGGCGCGGCGCTGCGCTTCATGGTGGAGCCGAACCTCACTATGATCGTTCGGCGGGTGATGCGCGACATCGAGTCCGTGGAGGTGCGCACGGAACTCGCCGAGCGGATTCGCCACCTGTTCAGTTTGCCGCGCGGCGAATTCAATGCAATTCTTTCTCCGTCTGGTCCGTACGAGGTGCCGGATGAGGTGGGTGATGGGCGTCCGATGCTTGTCGTGTTGAATCACGAATCGACCACGGTTCCCGCCGACCTTCGTTTTCCACCGCCCGACATTGCGGAGATCTTTGAGTACAAGGGCAATGACCGGAAGATTCGGGAACTTAGGAACAATCTGGTTTTCGTGGCAGCCGATGAGCGGAGCGTGGCCAACATGCGGGACCTGGTGCGCCGCCGCATGGCGCTGGGCCTGCTCCAGAGACCCGAATACCAACGCGAGCTAGCGGACTATCAACAGGGCAAGGTGAAGGCGGAGTTCGAGAAATTGAAACTTGACGTCGCGATGGCGATCTTGCAGTGTTACCGGCACCTCTTTTATCCCTCCAGTTCTCCTATGGCCGGTACTCAGCTTCCGCTCGGCCATACGATGATCGAACTCGCCGGTGCGGGAGACTATCCCGGCAATGGGCAGCATCAGGTGCAGCGCATCCTGCACGAACAGAAGAAGATGCTGGAGGCGCGCGATACACCCGACGCCCCGGCGTTTGTTCGTGACCAGACGGGATTGCGAGTGAAAGGGGAGATGACCACTGCGCAGATGCGCATCGAATACCGCC
>JBKJUN010000263.1:0-3419 GCA_046590555.1 Bryobacter sp.
GCAGTTCACGAACTCGGCCACGCCCTCGGTCTCCAGCACACCTTCACATCGTCAGCGATGTCCACTCAACTTACCCGTGCCACCACCCGCTCCAAGCCTCTAGCCTCCGACGACATCTCCGCAATTTCGATCCTCTACCCCTCGCGCAATTTCGCCAGCCTCTTCGGCTCAGTCACTGGCCGCGTCACCCAGAACGGCAACGGTGTAAACCTCGCCAGCGTAGTCGCACTATCCCTCAACGGCACTGCCGTCAGCACCCTTACCAACCCGGACGGAACCTACCGCATTCAAGGCGTCCCACCGGGTCCTTATCAAATTTACGTCCACCCCATCCCACCCCCAATCCAGGGCCAAGCAACTCCGGGCGACATCATTCTCCCCCGCGATCCAGACAATAATCCTATCGCCGTCAATAATCGCTTCGACCTCCAATTCTTCCCTGGCACTCGCGATCCTCAGGCTGCCCGCACGATCAACATCAACCCGGCACAGCCCATCACCGACATCAACTTTACGGTCAACACGCGCACCTCAGCCCCCACGCTTTTCGCCCCCACCACCTACAGCTACTTCACCAACCCGGCAACCAACTCCGGCAACTACGTGCGGCCTGCCTTCATCACGCCACAAGTGGTCAACCCCGGCTTTATCGCCACCGGCTACGGCTTCGTAACCGCTTCATCCACTCCGGTCGCCGGTCTCCGTTCCACTATCCTCGGCGGCTCACCCGCCATCAACGGCGTGCGCGGTTTCAACAACCAATTTATCGTCTTCGACCTCTTCCTCTCCGGCTTCCTCAGCGAAGGCGAGCGCCACATGGTCCTTGAAAGCGGCAGCGAAACCTACGTCCTCCCCTCAGCTATCCAGGTCGCCACTCGCCGCGCACCAGAAGTCATCAACGTCAACTGGATCGCTCCAGCAGCAGACGGTACGCGCATGGCGCTAATCACCGCCACTGGCATCAACAACAAGACCCGCGTGCTCGTCGATGGCGAACTCGCTCCCATCCGTAATTTCGATGAAGCCGCCGGCAACCTGCAAATCGCTGTCCCCCCTGCGGCCTCCGGTCACGTCGCCCGCATCGTACTGCTCAGTTCAGACGGCCAGAGTTCACTCTTCCTCCGCCCCGATGCCCCGGCCCAACTCCCCTACACCGAACCGGAAGCAAGCAGCTTTTCGATCACGCCCAATACCATTAACCCTGGCTCGGAAACTGTTTTTGAAATCAACTCCCCCGGCGCTCGTTTCCAGTCCGGTCGCGTTACGGTCGGCTTCGGCTCAAGCGACATCCAGGTGCGGGCCCTCACGGTGCTCTCGCCCACCAGGCTACTGATCAGCGTCGTAACCACTCCTCAAACTCCATCCTCTAATTACACCGTCACTCTGCAATCCGGCCTCAATCACATGCAAATCCGCAATGGCCTTAGTGTGCAAACGATCTCGGCAGCTTTCGGCCGCCCCGCCCTCCAGCCTGACTCCCGCTGGACCACCGAATCCGGCACTCCCTTAGTTATGCCAGGTTCAAACGCTCTCGTCTTCGTCGCCGGCCTCAATACAAGCAACCCCCGCGTCACTGCCTCGCTCAACGACTTGCCGGTCACAGTCCTCTCCGCCTCCTCTGGCCGCGTTCTGCTTCAAATCCCTGCCACCGCCAACACAGGATGGGCACAGCTGAAACTGAACGTCGAAGGCGAAACCGTCAACAGTGTACTCGTCCTCATCACCGGCGCAACTCCCACCATTCAGCGCCTGGAAGGCTCAGACCAATTCAATATCGACACCATCCGCCCCGCCATTCCGGGCGACCAGATCCTGGTCACTTTCTCCGACCCTTCGCAGTCTTTGGATTCCGTCCTCCGGGCAAACGAAGTTTCCCTGGCCCTGGGTGAAACTCCTATCTACACCCTCCGCGTAGAACGCATCGCCGCCGGAGTCTTCCAATCCGCGATCACTCTTCCTAGAGGTACACCAGATGGTACGCAAACTCTTTCCGTCGTCGTTAACGGCCGCGCTTCTTCTCCTTTCAACATTGCTGTCCGCAACCGCTAAGGCGCAAACAGACCCTGCCTGCCAGTCCAACTGGCTCCCCCTTCAAACCGGTAATTACTGGGTCTATCGCGCTGATTCCCGCTTTGCCACTGGCTCTCACAACACCATGCGCTCGCTCGGCCCCTATGAGATCGACGGCAAGGTATGGTGTCAGATCGAAAACGATAACTTCAACTACCTCCTGCGTGTCGACTCGGCCGGTGTAATCCTTCGACGCAACTTCGACGACCAAACCGAGCAGGTCTTCCTCGACCCCCGCAACCTCCCACAAAGCGAGTTCTCAAGCCCACTAGGCTTCAAGGCCCCGGCCATCCGCCCAGTCATCCAGCTCTTACTCAGTACCTCGAGGTCCACCTACGTGTTGGGAATCGGCCTCATCGAAAGCAGCATGATTCAAGGTGGCGGCTCCTCGGGCGGCTTCTCCTCAGGCACCACCCTGATCGAGGCTTCGATCGACGGCAAGCTCTACCGCCAAGCTTCTCCGTCGATCCAGCTAGATCTCGCCTCCAGCTTCAGCAACTGCGCCGTCCCCTGCTATTACGCCGCCTGCGGCATCGGCAGCCCTGTCGATCCACCCAATGCGAAAAAGCCCTGCCTCGAGGCCCGCCTCGCCGCCTCCAGTCTCGATCCCGGCTCCAGCCTTAACCTTGCAATCTTCTCAATCGACGGCCAGCTCAAATACCAGCAATTCTTTCCGCTCTCAAGCCCCACCATCACCCTCTACCATTCCCTCCCCTTCTACGCGCAGCGCTCCACTGGCAATCCCATCACTCTCTTCCCTTCAGGCGACTACCTCATCACGCTCACCGCCTTCAACCCCCAAGGCCAACCCGCCTCCACCTCAACCAAACGGATCACTCAACCATGATCGTCCCGCTCTATAACCATAAAGCCCAACCAGTCCTTCAGCGTGAAAACGTGGTCTTCCCCAACCGCCGCAACTTCCGGCTCTGAGCCCAACTTCCAAACTCAACATAGAAAATGGCCGCACCCTGTCATTACAATAAATGATGCTATGGTGCGATCAAGATGAGAACAAAAGTTACTCTCGAACCTGACGTGGAGGCTTTGTTGCAAAATGTGATTGACGAACGCAATCTCACTTTTAACCAGGCAGTCAATTTTGCCATTCGAGAAGGGCTAACTGCCGATGAGCCCCAGCGCAAGCCATTCGTCCAACCAGTCTTCGATATGGGAGAGTGTTTTATTCCCGGCGTCTGGAGTGTACAGGCACTGGCCGATGCATCTGAAGACTACGAACTCCTACGCAAAATGGACCTCCGCAAGTGATCTTGCTCGACGCCAATATTCTCCTCTACGCCGTCCAGCCATCAGCGCCACATCATATAAAGGCCAAAGTTCATCTGGAA
>JBKJUN010000265.1:0-4844 GCA_046590555.1 Bryobacter sp.
TCGGCACTCCACACAGCAGCCACGATCCCAAAAAGCAAAACATTTCCAAAGCGCATAGTCACCTCTTTAGCGGATTCCGCCGGTATTGGCCGTACAACAGCTCCTCAACAAATTCGACACACTTAAAGTCCATAAGCCGGGCGTCCTTCTCCATTCTTCGATAGAGAGGCAGAGAAATTTTCCACGGCACGGTAAACACTGCAGGATCCGTGATCGTCGCTTCATACTGTATATGATTCGGCGTCATGTATGTGTATCGTTCCACCACTTTTAGCAGATTGCTGTGGTGGGTCCCGGAACGGTCAAACCAGGTCTGGTCATTGAAACCAGATACTTCGACAACCAATGCGTCTCCCTCCCAGCGGCCTATAGATTGCCCCATCCACGAATCCGTCTCGGCTGGTCCAAGATCCTTAAAGCTAACGTCCCGGTAGGCACCGGCATATTCGTATGCGATGAAGAACTGCTTCTGGTTCTGAACAATCTGAAAGGGAAAAGGCATATAGGTGGCCCTGGGCACCCCAGGCAAATAACACCTGATCTCAGGGTCTCTATCGACCCACAGTTTGCGGTTCTCATCCCGCAGCTTCGCCGCTTCTGGCTTATAAGGAATCTTTCCGCCTTCGACAATCCCCAGCCCGCCTGGCACGGACAAAACAGCACCTACGGCCAACAGCGGCGCGGCCGTTAACGGTCCGTGCGGCCCATCGCGCAGCATCAGCGAATGACGCGCCACATGGCGCTCCACATCGAAGTGGGCAGAGCTAACTGCCTGCCAGATGCCATTGAAATCAGGCTTCCCGTCTGGCAATCGTGGCGTCTGCGCCCAAAGTGAAGACATCAACAGCAGATTCATTAGGTAGATCAGTTTCATAGGCTCCAAACTCCCTCGTCAAAACAGCTTAACTTATCATGTCCGGAAGAATTTTAGTAAAACGCGATCCAACGGCCGGAAAACGCGACGCCAGTCCACAAGGCAAGCGAGATCAAGGCAGTAAGCCAGCGTCGCAGCGATTGACACTCACTGGCGAGCACTTTTTTCCTGATAGTCAAGGCAAAGCTGGTCGCCAGAACCAAAAGCCCCATCTTGTACCAGAACGGCGGACTGTAATAGCACTTAATCGCCTCAGAAAGAAACATCGGCACGCCGGTTGCGATGATTGCAACCAGCGATCCTTTCAACCATGGGTGAACCTTGGACGCCAGTTCTGCAATGGGTTGCGCGCGAAGGCCAAACCCCATCAGTCTCAAGTCCACCAACAGCACCGAGCCGCCCAGCATCGACAGCGCCAGCAAGTGAACGCATTCGATGACTGGAAAGAGCCACAGCGATTCCCGCACTACGGTCCCGATCGTTGTCGCTTCAAACCATTTGAAAAGCGGTAAGAGATCCATCCCTGTTACCTCGAACCCTTGTCGAACCAATTGTAGGCTTGCATGCGCCCGCAAATTACCACCGCACTCCAGAGCAGAAGCGAGAACACCCCTGCCAGCCGCGCCCGCATCGGTGGCGTTGGATCGCAATCCCAATCCGCAACGCGCCTGTAAATCGTGAAATGGAAAAGCAGTGCATTGATACCCGTCAAAATAATGAGCACCATTTTGATGCGGAAGAAAATGTTATTCGCCGCCCTGACAGGCCCAGAATAAAAGAGCAGCATTCCGCTGATCGCCATGAAGGCGAAGCCAGTCAGCGCCCACGGCAAGAGCCGCCCGGCAACCTCAGACACCGGTACTCCTCGCAAACCGAGACCAACCAATCGCAAATCAAGCATGGCGATCATGCCTAGAAAGAGGCAGAGCATGAGTACGTGGGTCGTTTCGATGATGGGATAGAGCAGCGTCGACTCACGGATTGCCAAGCTCCCGGCTGTGCCTTCGAGCCACTGAACAAATAGTTGTAAATCCATACGGAACGCGGCTAGTCTAACACAGCAACTTCATGGGATACACTAGCCCCAAATGCCAACCACGATTTCGAGACGATACGCCATACTGGCTTGTGCAATTGCGGGCACAACCGCCTTCGCCCAGCCCTTGCCACTAGCCGATAGCCCCGAGATTCTCGGTTTTTCCTCCAAACGTCTCCAGGTCACCAGAGCTGCTATTGAGGCCAATGTGAAAGACAACAAAGCGCCCGGCGTTGTTCTGCTGATCGTGCGGAAAGGCAAAATCGTCACTTACGACGCAATCGGCTTTCAAGATCGCGTCGCCAAAACTCCTATGAAGAAAAACAGCATCTTCCGTATCGCCTCAATGTCGAAACCGATTGCCACAGTTGCCGCGATGATGCTTGCCGAAGAGAACAAGCTTGACCTCGGTGCACCCGTGGCGCAGTATCTGCCGGAGTTCAAGAGCGTGAAAGTCGGGATTGAAGGAGTGGCCCCGAAGCGCCCTATGACAGTTCAGGACCTGATGCGGCACACTTCCGGATTGACCTACGGGCTTTTCGGAAATTCCCCGGTCGATCAGCTCTATCGCAAGGCAAACATCTTCGGCGCTGACTCGCTTGCCGACATGGTGAAGACGATTGCAACGATGCCTCTGCTCCATCAACCAGGTGAGGCATGGGAGTACAGCGTCTCAACCGATGTGTTGGGCCGGGTAGTAGAGGTGGCGAGCGGAATGGACCTTTCGAGCTTTATTGAAACGCGCATCACCGGTCCGCTGAAGATGGTCGACACAGGCTTCTGGGTGAAACAGTCATCCCTCCCTCGCATGGCGCAGGTGGACACTCCGAACCCTGTCGACCCCGGCAAGAAGCCTGCCATATTCTCAGGAGGCGGCGGCATGTTTTCTACCGCCGGGGACTATGCCCGATTCTCACAGATGCTTCTCAATGGTGGCATTCTCGACGGACTTCGCATCCTTTCGCCGAAATCTGTAGCGATGATGACATCCGACCAAATTCCGCCAAGTGCCACAAGGCAGACTCCTGTAGCGTTGTCGCTAGGAGCTTTTGGACCTACTCCCGAGATGGGCCTCAGCTTTGGCCTCGGCTTTTCGGTTCGGGTCGATCCCGGGCGCAGCCCTGTGCCAGGCTCAGTCGGAGACTATTCGTGGTGCGGGATCACCGGTCCTTTGTTCTGGGTCGACCCTAAAGAAAAACTCGTCGTCGTAATGATGGTGCAATCAAGCTCAGAGCGAAATGTACTTTGGCGCCAGACCCGGACTATGGTCTATCAGGCAATGACGGACTGATCTCCCGATGTTATCGAAGCGATGTCCTGGCAGGGCCGGCACTCCGCTTTAAGATCTCCGCCGGCGACTTACGCGCATCGAAGGAAATATCCATAAAGCCGATCATCATCTCTTCCCAGCTCTGGTCCCCCCAGCGCACTTCCTTGCCTGGGTCAGGGTTGAACTTGTTGTTCACTGAATTGTCGAATTTGGCGAAGCACTCGACGATCGACCCAGGCCCTAGCTTCAGTGGTTCTTCCGGCTCGTAGCGTATCTGCCAGTTGAAGTCGTAAGCCGGCACATTCAGTAGCGTCTGCCGCTCACCAGACTTATCGACCAGTTCAAAGCGGAATGCTTTCCCTCTCACGTGCATATGCGGCCAAAGCCCAACCAGGTGCGCATCGTCGGCGAATTCAAGTTTGGAATTCACGGGGTGGTCACCAGCCCCCGGTGGAATTCTAAAGCTGCCATTGACGGCCATCACGGTATAGACGCGCTCTTTGGGGGCCTCTTTAGAGAAGATCAAGCCCACTTTCGATTGATCGATGCCAGGCTTTCCGTTGGAAGTATAGTGCATCTGAAACACCAGATCCGAACCGGCCTTAATGAGCTTTGCCTGGCCGGGAGCCATTCGTAAAGGCGGCTTGCCGGGAGCATAGCCAATCAAGTACTCTGCTCCTCCTGGCGAACCGCCTCTAGGAGGAACATAAGCAGCACCCACAGGTGCGTTCTTCATCCATGCGTTCCCCGGCTCGCGCACATAGACGATCATATGGTGGAGCAACGACCTGTTTCCAGGTCTGACTTCGACAGCTTGCACCCAGCGGTCTTCGGTTAGCTTCGTGGGCATGACGAAATACGTGTACTCGATCGTGCCGCTCGCCGGCACGGAGTAAGACTGAGGCATCTCGACCACCATATCGGGCTTCTTTATGTTCCAGCCATCCACAAATTCCAACGGCTTCGGCGCGTCTTTTGGATTGCCTTCCGGTGCCTTGGCCGCGATCCATGCCGTTAAGGTCTGGACTTCTGCGCTGGTCAGCGACGGATCGTTTGAAAATCGGCCATGAGCAGGATCGGCGCCCCAGGGCGGCATCTTCTTTTGTGTAACAGCCTGACGAATTGCAGCGGCCCACGGTCGCACCTGCTCATAGGTGAGAAAAGACATCGGTGCTACCTCGCCTGGACGGTGGCAGCCCTGGCAATGGCGCTGCATGATGGGCTCCACGTCTTTGTGAAAAGAAGGAACGTTTGCGCCCTGAAGTGCAGAAATCAGGACAACAGCGGGGATCCAGAACAGGCGGTGCATAATCTCTCCGATATCGGGGAATAAACAACAGACTGCTGTGAGTATATATCTTAGCGGGACATTCGATTGCGACAACCACCCGCACCGGCTGCGGCTGCCCCATATTCAGAAAAGCCTTGACTAGGGCAAACCCGCATGAGGCACGGCAACTCGCAGCATCGCAACCGACGCCCGATGCGAGGCCTTCAACTCCGCCTCCACAAACGTCGGGGCAAGACAAACAAACAAAGTCCGCCCATCCTCGCCTCCCAACATACAGGCAAAAGGATTCAACTCCTGCGTGCTGATTTCTTCAAGAATGCTTCCCCCCTCAACCACCCGCAGCAAACGCGAGTGAAGTGCATCGGCGATCCAC
>JBKJUN010000189.1:0-5205 GCA_046590555.1 Bryobacter sp.
CGCCCCGCATCGCCGAGCTTGCCCTGCAAAACAAGAAAGCTATTTACAAGATCCTTTTCCAGGCCAGCGCCCAGACCCTGCTCACCATCGCCGCAGACCCCAAACACCTGGGGGCCAAGATCGGCTTCTTCTCGATCCTGCACACCTGGGGCCAGAACCTGCTGCACCATCCGCACATCCACTGCGTCGTTACCGGTGGCGGCACCAGCCCCGACACCAGCCCCGACGCTACGCGTTGGGTCAGTTGCCGCCAGAACTTCTTTCTTCCGGTGCGTGTGCTGTCCAGACTCTTCCGCAGACTCTTCCTCGAACAACTCGACCAAGCCAAACTGAGCTTCCACGGACAACTCAGCCATCTCAACAACAAGGCCCAACTCAAACAACACATCGCAGCAGCACGCAAGCAGGACTGGGTCGTTTATGCCAAGGCCCCCTTCGGCGGGCCAGAGAAGGCGATCGACTATCTCGGAAGATACACCCACAAAGTAGCGATCACCAACCACCGACTGATCTGCGGCCACATCCTGGCTCCCAATCCAAGTTCCAATCCCCATAGCCCCGAAGACCTGATAGCGGCTTAGCTCAATGCACGTTCTCATCATCCAGACGGGGGCGAAAATAGACTTTCCCACCAGCTTTCCGGCCCCGTCTGACCGATGGGAACTTTATCATTCCCAAATGCCCTCCAAATCAAAACACAAAAAAAGACACAAAAACCCATGGCTACCGAAAAGCAAATCGCTGCCAATCACCGCAACGCCCACAAATGCACCGGCCCCAAAACCAACGAGGGCAAATTCAAATCCAGCCTCAACGCCCTCCACCACTGCCTCTACAGCCACAACTACATCATCAAAACCGAAGACGGCGGCGTCTTTGAAAACTTCTCCAAATCCTTCATCGATGAGTTCAAGCCCTCTACTCCCGTCGAACTCGAAAACCTCAAAGTCCTCATCATTGCCGCATGGCGTCGCAACCGCGTCACTGAGCTCATCCAGACCGGCATCGACAAGGCCATAGATTCGGTTCCTCATTCCCCGGACACCATCTCCGCCTCACAACTCACCCTCCTTGCCTTCGAACAACTCGAAATGGAGAAGCCCTCCTTCTCCCGCCAGGAAACCTACGAGATCCGCCTCGCCAATTTCTTCCAGCGCACTCAGCGTCGCATCGAAGCCTCACAAGATCGAAAAATCAGGAGCGAAACCAATTTTGCCCAAGATCGGCTAGCCTTCGCTGCCTGAGTCAGCGTCCAACAATCACCTCAAACCCGCCCGGTAACGACACCGGGCAGCAACTGGCCTCGGAAATAGCTCTTCCGTGGGCGTGGGACAGCGCCAGCAAGGACTCAAATCCTCCGGCCGCCGCGCAGGTTCTTTGACAATTTGCCCGTATTCTAAAACTGCTTCAGCAAGCCGTCAGTCGTACTGCGCCCGTTCTCGGATTTGTGTGCCCTCACGCGTATTTCGTCGTCAGCTTGCTGAACCAGTTTCGGCGCTCACAGTCAAGACCGCAGACCAACCGAAGAGACCCAGGATTCTTACCCCTTGGCGGCACGAATCGCCGCTGTCAGAGCCGGCAGCACTTCAAACAAATCCGCACAGATCCCGTAATCGGCCACCTCAAAAATAGGCGCGTTCTCATCCTTGTTAATGGCAACCACGGTCTTTGCGCCCTTCATACCCACCAGATGCTGAATCGCCCCAGACAAGCCCACTGCCACATACAGCTTTGGTGCCACCGTCTGCCCGCTGCTTCCCACTTGGCGTTCCATCGGCAACCAGCCGTTGTCGCAGATCGGCCTCGAAGCCGCAATCTCCGCCCCCAGCGCTGCCGCCAGATCTTCAATCAACGAGAGATTCTCTTTCTCTTTGATTCCACGGCCAACACTCACAATAATCGGAGCCGCGCTCAGGTCCACCGCCCGCACCGCCTCACGAAACTTCTCTTCCGGATTCTGTCTAGGCACATTCGCAGCAACAGGCATCGCCTCAACAACAACATCCCCGCCCTCACCAGCCCGGTAAGCCCCAGCCTGCAGCGACAAAAACACCGGCTCACCTAGCGGTCGAATCTCGGCATTCATCTTGCCCTGAAACAACTGCCGCGTCACAAACAGAGCCCCGCCATCCACTCGCAACCGGATCACATCCGAAATCAAAGAACGGTCAAAACGCGTCGCCAGCTTCGGCGCAAAATCCCTCACCTGATAAGTATGCGGAAACAGAATTACCTGAAATTGTTTTGCCCGAATCAGCTCGGCCAAACCATCGGTAAACCCGTCCGCCGTGTAAGGCCCACCGGGCTCCACGCTATGTACGCTAAAGCCCAGCTTGCCACCAAGATCCACCGCCGCCGCCAGCGTCTCTGCCGAAAGCTTATGCCCCGTCTCAAGTACAGCCAATATTCCGCTCACAGTACATGTACCTCGTTCTTGAGCTTTTCCACCAACTCCGCCACCGTCTTCAACATCTGCGTTTGTTTGGATTTCTGCGGCAGCGTCACGCCCACCAATTCATAAGAAGCCACACGCTCCACACCCAATTCCCCAGGAGTCAGCGACTTCATTTCCTTCGTCTTTGCTTTCTTGATCCCCATGAGCGTCGCATAGCGCAGCTTCTTGATTCCCGATTGAATTGTCAGCACTGCCGGTAGCGGCATCCCCACATGCTGAAACCAGCCATCCTCAAGCTCACGCTTCACCCGCAGCATCCCGCCATCGATATCCACCTGCATGATGATCGTCGCATGAGGTAGCCCGAGCAGCTCGGCCATCACCACGCCAGCCTGTCCCGCGCCCACGTCGTCCGATTGCAAGCCGGTCAACACCAGATCCGGCATCTCTGTCTTTACGGCAGCCGCCAGCAGCTTCGCCGTCGCAAGAGTATCCCAGTCGACGATATCGTCCACCGCAAGGTGAATGGCCCGGTCAGCGCCCTTGGCCAGCGCCTCACGAATCGTCGCACTCGCGCGGTCCGGCCCCGCACAAAGCGCCACTACTTCGCCGCCATGCGTTTCCTTTAGCTGCAATGCTTCTTCAAGCGCATAAGCATCCGGCTCATTGATTTCGTATTCGAGGTTTGACTCGTCGATCCACTTACCCGAGGCAGCGGCGGTCAAAAGAGAATCGCGAGCAGGAACCTGCTTGATCGCGACAAGAATCTTCATACTACTCAGCGTAGCGCTTGAAGATCAGGCACGCGTTGGTGCCGCCAAAGCCGAAGGAGTTCGATAGCACTATATCGAGCTTCATCGGCCGTGAAGCATTCGGGATGTAATCAAGATCGCAACCTTCATCCGGCTGCTCAAGATTCATCGTTCCCGGCGCAATCTGATCGCGAATGGCCAGAACGGAAATGCCCGCCTCAAGTGCGCCAGCCCCACCCAAAAGGTGGCCTGTCTGCGCCTTGGTAGAAGACACCGGAATCTGGTAAGCTCGATCGCCCATCGCAGCCTTGAAGGCCCGAGTTTCGATCAAGTCACCGGCAGTAGTCGAAGTCGCATGGGCATTGATGTAATCAATCGATTCAGGGCCGATACCGGCATCCTTCATCGCATTCAACATCACCCGCCGCGCACCATCTCCATCTTCGCTCGGCGAAGCCATGTGGAAGGCATCGCCCGACATACCGTAGCCAATCACTTCGGCCAAAATATTCGCACCACGCGACTTGGCAAACTCAAGCTCTTCCAAAATCAAGATCCCCGAGCCTTCGCCTACGACAAAACCGTCACGGTCCTTGTCCCAGGGTCGCGAAGCATGTTCGGGGTCATCGTTGCGAGTAGACAACGCACGCATCGCCGAGAAGCCAGCCACGCTCAGTGGCGTACAAGCCGCCTCAGCGCCGCCCGCAATCATCGCATCGGCATAACCATGCTGGATCAATCGATAAGAGTCACCCACCCCATGTGCGCCCGATGTACAAGCGGTAGCAACAGCCGAATTAGGCCCCTTCGCCCCCGTACGAATCGAAACCTGGCCAGCAGCCAGATTCACAATCGAAGCAGGAATAAAAAAGGGAGACACTTTACTTGGCCCACCGGCTAGCAACTTTTCGTGCTCGCGTTCGATTACTTCGAAGCCACCGATCCCGCTCCCAATGTACACACCGATCCTGTCGGCATTATCGGGGGTGATTTTGAGGCCGCTCATTTCTAACGCGTTGTCCGTAGCGGCAATCGCGAAATGCATAAAGCGACCCATCTTTTTGACATCTTTTTTGTCGATGAAGGCAGCAGGGTCGAAATTCTTCACCTCGCCGGCAATCTTCGAAGGGTGATTGACAGGGTCAAAGAGGGTAATCCGGGCGATCCCGTTCTTACCTTCCAAGAGGGCCTTCCAAACCGCTTCGGTTTCGTTGCCAACGGAGCAGATCAACCCAATACCAGTAACTACAACACGTCGTGGCAAGGGGGAGGCCTCTTTTACTTTTTCTTTTTGGTGTCGATGTAATCGATGGCGGCCTTAACCGTCGTGAGCTTTTCAGCGTCTTCATCTGGCACGTCGATGCCGAAGGCTTCTTCAAATGCCATGACTAATTCCACGATATCGAGCGAGTCCGCGCCCAGGTCGTCCACGAAACTTGCTGTGTCGTCTACCTGTGCATCGTCCACACCTAGCTGCTCGACAATGATTTGTTTAACTTTTTCTCGTACGTCCATTGGATTCGATTCCGATTCTAGCAGAGCTATGCTGGAGGAATGAAAGCATTTCGAGCGATTCTTGTACTGGCTATTTCCGCCGTACTCCTCCCCGCTGCCCCCGCACGCAGTGAAAGGAGTGAAAAGAAGGGCTGGATTCAGGTCCAACTCACCGGTTCCCCGCGTGAAATGGGCCTCCAACACGGTCGAATTCTCTCTACAGAAATCGCCGACGGCCTTAAAGCGATCCAGACCATCATCGTTCACGACACCAAAAGAGATTGGGCATTTTATCGCGCCGCCGGCAAAGATATTCTCTGGCCCAAGGTCGAAACCCAGTATCGCGAAGAGCTCGAAGGCATCGCCGAAGGTCTCAAGGAGAAAGGCTCCAAGCTCGATCTCTGGGACGTAGTAGCCCTCAACGGCTGGATGGAACTCGCCTGGTATTACGTCCCGAGCTACAACAAAAAGCACGGCGTCCCCAACCCGCCCGCCGCCGTCGCCCCCGAGCACTGCTCTGCTTTCATCGCCACCGGCAAGTACACCAAGAACGGCAAAATCGTC
>JBKJUN010000287.1:0-9284 GCA_046590555.1 Bryobacter sp.
CTCAAAGGCGTTGCAGTCAGCATCTACGTCAATCCAGGCCAGGCCCGGGAATATACCGAAACAGGCGTCGCGAAGCTACTCAAGCCCTGGCGTAAGCAAGGTGCAGAGATCGGCAACCACACCTTCTCCCACCCTGATCTGAACAAAATCCCGCTAGCCGAGTACGAAGCCGACATCCTCCGCGCCGAGCCCGCCCTCCGCCACGCCCGAGGCGGCACCAAGCCCCGTTACTTCCGCCACCCCTTCCTCCACACCGGGCCAACGGAGGAGACTAAACAAGGCCTTGCCGCCTTCCTCAAAGAGCACAACTATGAAGCCGCACCGGTCAGCCTCGACACTTCCGATTGGCTCTTCGCCCGCGTCTACACCAGCTCAAAAAACCCCCAACGAGTCCGTGAAGAATACGTGAAGTACATGGACGGTATTTTCGAGTTCTTCGAAAAACGCACCATCGAAGTCGTTAGCAGAGAAATTCCACAGATCCTCCTAATACATGCCAATCAGCTCAACGCCGACGCCATGCCAGACCTGCTGAAGCTCTTCGAAAAGCGAGGCTACAAGATCATCCCCATCGAAGAAGCACTAAAGGACGAAGCCTACCAACTCAAAGACGGCTACACCGGCACAAACGGAATTTCCTGGATCCACCGATGGGCCGCCGGAAAAGGAATGAAAATCGTCGACGAGCCAGCCGAACCCAAGTGGCTGATGGACGAATTTAAAGCCCTCCGCTAACAATGAGGAATGTTTGTTTTCAGCTTGCTCGCTTCATCGTTGGCTGCATTCTTGGATTCTTCTTTTTGATCGACTTAAAGCTGATCGAGATTGCGATTTCTGGCAACTTTTACGTTGTCGATTTACAATTCGAAGTAGATGAACAATTCAATTACGGAAACGTGAGTGATGCTTTGAATCTCTGGCCGCACATTTCTAGTTTCTTAATCATTCAGGTAATCCTTGCGTTTATCTGGATCCGCCTAAGACGGCAAACATTATCAGAGACTTCAGCAGCTGCCAAGTCGAAAATCACGCCCGACCAAAACGCTAGATGAATGCATGCATTGGCTTTCGCAGCCCAGAAGAACACGATCAATCCCAACTGGCTCGTTCTTTTTCAAGATAATCGGGCGGGTAGGCCAGTTTCTCCAAACCGCGCAGTGCCGCAGTCCAGGAAACAGGCTTAGCCATAAGGATGACGTAATCACCCCTTACAACCAGCAACAGTGCATCACCGGGACGAACACACAGTGCTTCTCTTGCCTCTAGCGGCAAATCAATTCTGTTGCGGGTGGAAAGAGTAACTTTGGTCATCGTTTTATCAACCTGCAACGAATTGGTTCGAGCGTGGCAAGGCTACATCCGTAAGACGCAATACCTCCGCAAACTATTGAAGGCTAAGTACTTTTTAACCTTAAAGAATCCCCGCTACCCCAACGATGGATTCTGTGATGGAAGTTCTACGATTCGACCAATTCGACGCCGGGCCCGGTTTCGAACAGGCCATTGATCTCCTCTCCGAGCGCGGCACAGAATGCCTCGTCGCAGTCATACGCGGCGGCCTCGACGAAGCCACTCACCTCATCGACCTCGCTGCTGAAACCAACTCAAGCGTCCCGATTGTCATCCTCCTCGAACCTTACACTCACAGCCTGGCCTCACAGATCCGCAAGGCAGGAGCCTACGAAGTTCTACCTATTGACGGCGACCCTCTCGACACCGACCATGTCATCGCCCAAGCCCGGCAGAACTACCGCAATCACCAACCCACTTGGGATGCACGTCCCTGGCGACGCACCCTCGTCGGCCACTGCCCCCCGATCGAGCGTCTGGCAGAAGCGATCTCCCTGATCGCCGAGCGACGCAGCACCATCCTGATCACCGGCGAAACCGGCACCGGAAAAGAAGTCGTCGCCAAGGCCATCCACGAAGCCAGCGGTCGCAAAGGTGCAATGATCTCACTCAACTGCACTGCCCTTCCCGAAGCGCTGCTAGAAGCCGAACTCTTCGGCCACACCAAAGGGGCCTTCACCGGAGCTCAAAACGCACGAGCCGGACGCTTCGAAGCCGCCCACAAAGGAACTATCTTTCTGGATGAAATCGGCGACATGCCCCTGGACCTCCAGGCCAAACTCCTCCGCGTCCTGCAGGAGCGGGAAATTCAGCGCCTCGGCTCGAGCGACTCGATCCCAATCGACGTCCGCGTCATCGCTGCCACCAATGCCGACCTGCTCAGCAAAGTAGAAGACGGCCGTTTCCGCGAGGATCTCTACTTTCGTCTCAACGTAGTACCGATCCATCTTCCGCCCCTTCGGGAGCGCAACGGCGACCTCCCGGTCTTGGCCGAACACTTTGTAGAAAAGATTTGCAAGATCGAAGACCTGCCAGCAAAGCGCCTCACCCGCGCTGCTGTCATCCGTCTCGAACAACATCACTGGCCAGGCAACATTCGCGAGCTCGAAAACACGATCGAGCGAGCCATAGCCCTCAGCGGCCGTCGAGAAGAATTACTGCCAGGAGACTTTCTCCTCCCAGTCCACTTCAAGAAGCCCCAAGCTCAGCCATCAGAGCTAAGCACAATGGTCCTCCCAGACTGTGGCCTCGACTTCGAAGAGATCATCGCCGGCATCGAGCGCAACATGATCGAGCAAGCCCTGCGGCGCACCAACGGCAACAAAAGTGCCGCCGCAGAGTTACTTTGCCTCAAACGCACCACCCTCGGTGCCAAGATGCGCACCCTCCGCACCTTCGACAAAGGCCTCGCCATTAGCGCGTAATCAACGAATCTCAAAAGCCTACCGAAGACGTTCAAACGTTTTCAAATCGATCCCGAGTTGTTCAAGGATCCGGTACAACAAAGGAGGACCGATCTCACCGCCGGCGTGGATTGGAATCGTCGTAGCTCTTCCATCGTTGTGTCGCCAACGCTCATGACTCCCGGTTTGACGGGCTCGCTCGAATCCCAATTTGGTGGCAACTCGCTGCAGTTCAGAAGCTCGGGCGCTAGGCATGCACGATTTCAGTCGTATCGCGCGGCAAAGCCTGCCCACTGGCTCGAAACTCTTCTTCGATCAAACGAAATACATTGGCAAGCTCAGCTACTGCCTCCTCTGCCGTGGGCATTAGCGCATGGCATCCGGCAATGGCGGGAATCTCGGCCACCCAGCCATCAGGCTTATTCCGATAGATCACCAGCTTGTAATCGTCGAAGCTCATAGCTTTAGTGTAGTTTGATAGGCCCTGCACCACAAACCCAAGCTCAGCGCGTCAGCGGATCCTCTTCCCACGGCGGCGTAGCCGCAATCAGCCGCGCCAACTCCGGCTCCACCTTGGCCAACTCCAGCTTCATCATCCAGGCAATCTCGCGATAGCTGAAGTGCCCCTTCACCCCGCTCCGCAGCTTCGAGATGTACTCAATCTCAGCAAAATCCATCTTGAACAAAAACCGCCCATGCGCCCCAAACGGCAGCAAATACTGAGCCGCCGGTTGTGGCAACCCTGCATAAACCCCCATCACTTTTTCCATCGCCGCCACATAGGTCTCCCGAATCGGCCCCTCGGTAAACGCAGACGGCACCCCATAGCCCAATCCAAACGTATAAGCCTGCCGCAACTGCACACAGCGCCGATGCCGGTGCAGATCCCGATAAGCCCCGATATCCATCACGATGTCAAAAACATACTGCCCACCGCGAAACTCTTTCAACAAATCATCAAAACGAGATCGAGACCGCAACGCCACATCAATCACTTCATTCCGCACCGCCTCGCTAGCCCCCAGCGCCCACGCATACAAATCGCGATAAGGCCGCGTCGTCACGGGATACAGCAGCGAAGCCACAATATCCACCACAGCCGACGCCGGCCTAACTAAATCCACCGTTTGCTCCCGCTGCGGCACCATCTCATAAGCGGGCAGATTCGCCGCGGCCCATGCCGCCAGATCCCGATGTGCCTCAGCATTGTGTTTATCCGGGTCTACGTACTTAGCCAGCGTCGGTGCCACCGGCTCACCCACGCTCTCATGCCACAAACAAGCCGGCGCAACAGCAACAGCCGCCGCAGCCTCCCCAGCAACCTCGCGAATCTCCGCAAACTCACTCGCCTTCAGCCGTCGAATCTGTTTCTCCAGCGTCCGAATACTAGTCACCTGCCCCACATTCGTAGGAATCCCAAAGAACAAAACAAACCGCGCAATATCAAAAGCCCGGGCTTTCAGATTCCGCTCATAGGCATCCGGCTTCATCTCTGCTGGCCGCGGCAAACTCGAAGTCAATTCCTCAAACTTGAGCGCATGCAGCTTCCCGTAAGCCTCAAGCAGCGCCCGCCCAGCCGCCTCAAACTGCGCTGCCTCGTCCAAAGAAAACTCTGGAGGAGTCACAAACCCAAGCTTTGAGAAATCCTGATACCGAGTACTCTTGGCCTGTCCGTCCCAAAGCTGCTCGTCTTCCACTTCGGTCGCAGCAAGCTCGGAGATCCCCTCCCAGCAAAGCCCTAGATGCCCCAAATCGGCAATCGAAGCATGGCCATACTGAAAGTAAAAACTCTCCAGAAACTTCATCGAGTTGTGGGTTTTCACCCATTCGAGAGACTCAAGAATCGAATCAGCACTGCGGCTATACCGGGCCAAAGCATAAGCGCTTTTCTCGGCAGGCATGGGGGACATAGCTATGACACGTGACATCGCGTTAACCTCAGTATTGTCCCATGACCATCAAGATCAAAAAAATTAACGCCCTTGCGAAACTCCCCGTCTACGCCCACGGCCCAGAAGAAGACGCTGGCATGGACCTCCGCAGTGTCGAAGAAGTCACGATCCACCCCCACCAGACCTACGCCGTAGCCACCGGCCTCTCGATCGAGCTACCCCCCGGCTACGAAGCCCAAATCCGCCCCCGCTCCGGTCTCGCCTTCAAGCACTCCATCACGATCCCCAACTCCCCAGGCACCATCGACCCCGCCTATCGCGGCGAAATCAAAGTCATCCTCTTAAACCTCGGCCAAGCCTCCTTCGTAGTCCAACCCGGAGACCGCATCGCCCAATTGGTGATTGCAAAGTACGAAGCAATCTCCTGGAGCGAAGACGAGCTTTCCAGCACCATCCGTGGCGAAGGCGGCTTCGGCTCCAGCGGCGTCAAATGATTACTAATTGGTGCTACATTGGATATACGGAGACAGCCCTCAAATGGTCAAAAAACTTACCAAACACGGCAACAGCTTGGCACTGGTCATTGATCGCCCCATTCTCGACCTACTCAAGATCGATCCCACCACGCCGCTTGAAATAACCACCGATGGCAAGCGGCTCTTGATCGCCCCGGTCCACCCCGAGGTCCGCAAGGCCCGTTTCGACACCGCCCAAACACTAGCCCACACGAAGTACGCCAAGGCCTTCCGTCAACTCGCGGAATAACCGCTCATGGAGCCTCTGTTCCTAACCGTGGCCGAAGTCTTGGAGATCCATGACCAGCAGATCCGGCTCTACGGTGGATCCGGTGGCCTCCGCGACCACGAAGGTCTTCAGTCCGCCGTCGCCACTCCCCAAGCCACCTTCGGCGGTGTTTACCTCCATGTCACAATCCCGATCATGGCCGCCGCATACCTCTTTCACCTTTGCCAGAACCATGCCTTCATCGATGGGAACAAACGCGTGGGTGCCAACGCAGCTGTGACCTTTCTCTGGCTGAATGGATGGGAGCCCACTTTTGATGCGGATCAGATGATTGATCTTGTTCTCGGGGTAGCCTCCGGCCAGATCAACAAGACCCAACTAACCGAATTCTTCGAAGCCAACAGCCGCCCAAGCGAATCAGCCGTCTGAAATACTGCAACTGCCCCGCCGGATCCACACCGCCAGAGGCGAAGGCGGCTTCGGCTCCCGCGGCGTCAAATAGTCTGTCGCCAGATCCTCCACCAATCCGCTCCACCCAGCCCAAGCGCCTCCCAAGCCTTGTCTAAAGACTTTCGGTCTCCACGCAAAATCCCATCTCGATCCTGCAACGGCACATAGCCCCCGAGTCGCTCCACAACCAGCCGCCGGGCCTCCCCCTCAGTCTGCGGAATCAAATGCCAAAGCGTAAGCCCATCCTTGGGCCGGCTCTCCGCAACTAAGACCGCCAACACAGAGGCATCCCCCGCGTCCCACCGCAACACCGCCGCCTTCATCGCTACAGTCGCGTCAGAATAATGAGGCGTTCCAGGCCCCCGCCCGGCCCGCGTCCGGCACTCAGCTCCCGCCGGCACAAAGGCCTCGCGACGGGCAGCAGCCAGCGCCACCCATCCCGTTTCCACCTGCAACACTCCCCCGCCATCTTCACCCACTCGCAACGTGTACTGGCAACCCAGATCAATTGCCTTGGCCGCCGGCGTATCGACTACAAATTCATGCGGAGGAGCCCACACCAGAGCATGCATCACTCCGCGCTCAAGAGAAAAATGATTGCCGCCTTTGAGCCTCAGCCGCGATCCTTTTTCAACCTCTAGCGAGCCCACCGATGCCGACAACACTCTTCCCTCCTCCACCAGATCACCCGCATAAAGCGCCACCTCGCCCAGCCTCCAGGAACTCTGCCTCGCCCCCGGCCACATCAACACCAGCGCCACGCCGGCCGCCACCGCTACCAGTCCCACTCTCCAAGCCATGCGCCGGCTCTGCCCTCTGTCCGGCTCATACTTCAGCCGCCCCAATACTGCCTCCTGACGCGCCACCTCGCCATCCCGCTCGCCACTCCGGTCCCACAGATATTCTTCGTCGTTCATCGAATTTCCAACCTCTCGCGCAACATCTTCATCCCCCGGCATAAATTCACCCTCACCGAATCCGGCGTCAATCCTGTTCGCGCCGCAATTTCCGGCCCCGTCATGCCTTCCACCAGTCGCAACACCAGAGTTTCCCGGTAAGCTTCCGGCAATTTCCGGATCTCCTGCAAAGCCGCCATCGCCTCCACTCGCCCCGCATCCGGCTGTGAGAATCGATCCATAAGCGCCACCCACGGCCGGCGCCTCCTCCTCTGATCATGGGCCAGATTCCTGGCAATCGCCGCGAGCCACGCTCCAACCGCCCCAGCCTCACGCAACGATTCCAGCCGCTTCAAGGCGGTAACGAAGACATCCTGCACCAGATCCTCCGCCTCGCCAAAGCTTACGTACGCCAGCAAGACTCCATGAACCATCCGCGCATAGCGGCCATACAAATGCCCGAAGGCCGCCTGATCCCCCGCCTGTGCGGCGCGAGCCCAGACGGCCTCATCGCTTTCGATCTCGGACATTTTCATCACTTCAAGCCGCACAAAGCTTAACGCAACAGCGCTTCCACTGCATCGGCCTCGAGGCTTCCCATTTTCATCACAGCGCTGCCGCGATCAAATCCTTCGCCGCTCACCTTTACCAGCGTAGTTGTAACAACCTCCATCTGCGGATGCCGCCCGACAAGCTTTAACACCCACTTGCCGCCGGCTGGCCACTGCCGCGAGATCGCAAACAATCCCGGTTTACTCAGTGCTAAAGCAGTGAGTGCAATAGTCTGCCGCTTGCCACCCACCACACCTTCCGCCGTCGCCGTCAAAACACCCTTTTCCGGCTCATAACAGCCCCTAAACTGAGCTAAAACCACAGCTCCTCTTGCCTTTGGGTCGGGGCTCGCCGAGGGCGTGCCCAATTCCAGATAAAATCCTCCGCCCAGCAGTGGCATCACCACGCCCAGCGCAATCAGTCTTCGAAGTGCATTCATTGTTGTCTCCTGACGCAAGACAGGACGCACCCAGTCCCCTCAACTGTTAACAAACGAAATTCAATAGTGAAAGCGGCACTACAAAATCCTAATCTGCTACTCCAAAACTTGATAGACGAGCCGATGAGCGTGATCGATTCGGCGCGACCAGCATCTCTTCAGGTCATGCTTGAGAGGCTAGGGCTTACCAATTCCGCCAAATGGGTCTCCGTCCGTGCCAAAGATTCTGTTAGCCGTTGGCGATTAGCAGGGCTGCTCAGCAAATACGCAGTCTCCCGCTCAGACTCAATTTCGCGCCAGAGGTCAATCGGCACGATCACTGCGGTTTCTTCGCCTTTTTCGTTTCGAACGATTTCGACTTCCGTAGTAGCCATGACTCAATTCTACGCTTGCTGAAGCGCTGATGTAGCCGAGTCCACTACTTCAACTCCCCAGCCAACTTACTGGCCAGCGGGCTCTGCTGCCCCGCATACTTATTCCCCGGCTTCGACCGGTAAGGCATCGACGAAGGCGTCGACAACTCCTCAAACGTCATCGAACAAATCCGCATCCCTGGATACAACGCCACCGGCATAATCCCCAAATTCGACAACTCCAGCGTCGCCCTTCCACTCCAGCCCGGATCAAACAATCCCGCCGTCCCGTGCACAATAATTCCGATCCGCCCCAGACTCGACCGCCCCTCAAGCCGCCCCAAAATATCGGGCGCAAGCTCCAGATGCTCCACAGTAATTGCCAGGGCAAACTCGCGAGGCTGCAAGATAAACGCTTCCCCATCCGGCACAACAATCGTCCGCATCAGCTTCGCAATATCAACCTTGTCCCGCAGGTCAATAAACGCATGTTTGGAATGCTCAAAGATACTGAACTCATTCCCTAGCCGGAAGTCGACACTGCAACTCCCGATATGCTCCTCCGGCATAGCCGGCTGAACGACGATCTTGCCCGAAGCGAGCGCTTTGCGAATATCAACGTCTGATAAAACCATGTGTTTCCGTGTGCTTTAGCGATTGTAAACGAAAAGCCCGGCGCGATCAGCACCGGGCCTTCCTTAAAAGATAAAAACGATTTGGTGGACGAGAAGGGGCTCGAACCCTCGACCCCCGCATTGCGAACGCGGTGCTCTTCCAACTGAGCTACTCGCCCAAACCTTCTTAAGCTTACCCCTTCTTGGGGTCCAAAATCATCTCGATCTCTTTGCGGCAGTCGTTCAAGTTGCTCGCTGCAGCCGCAGGGGTTGTTGCGACTTTAGGCCTTTGCGTAAAAGCAGAAGACCTGATCCTCAAACACTTCGAGAGATTACTTTAGAGCTTTTAGTTATTCCTTAACTTCGTAGCGGAATTTTTGACTGGCGCTCTTCGCACCCTTCTTTGCCTTCACTTCGATCTGCCAGGCACCCACCATGATGAACTTATGTTTCGCTTCATAAACTCCGGGCTTCACCTGCTTGGCGGCTTCTTTGAATTCGCCGTGATCCATTTCCACCATCGTCAAAATAGTCTCTACCTCAGCGCCAGCCACAGGCTGACCTTTGGCATCTACTATCTTCACCGTCAGC
>JBKJUN010000407.1:0-2991 GCA_046590555.1 Bryobacter sp.
ACTCGAACCTGTGACCCTTTGCTTAGAAGGCAAATGCTCTATCCACCTGAGCTACGGGTGCACGTACCTTTACTAGTTTAAGGGCAGGTCGAGTACGACACAACTCCATTCGCCTTCAGTTCGCTCGCTCAGGGTGCCAAGTCCGAAGACTTGCTTCACCAGTTTGGCTTCTTCAACGCCAAATCCAGCCAGCACAACACGCCCGCCAGGCTTGGCTGCGCGAATGATTTCGTCGGCGAAATTCACCAGAACCGTCGCGCTGATATTGGCCGCTACAAGATCAAATCGCTCGCCTGCCAGGCAATCCGGCATGCCTTGCACCACCGGCACGCCACTCAATTCACGAGTCAAATGGCAACTGTCGGTCTCGATATCCACGCCAACGATGAAGCCAGCACCCAGCATTTTCGCCCCAAGAGACAAGAGCCCGGCTCCACAGCCAAGATCGAGTACGCGCATGCCCGGCGTCAAATATTCTTCGATTGCTACCAAAGCTTGCCGCGTCGAGGGATGCTCGCCACTCCCGCATGCCGCCCCATCCTGATAATGAATTCGCCAGCGTCCAGGCGGCGTCGCTTCCTCGCTCCACGAAGGCGTAAAGAAAAAGCGCTCTCCAACCAAACGGCTTTTCCAGACCAGATGACTGATCGTGATCCAATCCGTGTCATCCACTTCAACCTCAACGCCAAAGCCACTGGCTGCTTCTTTAGTATCAAAGCTGGCGCGGAGAATCCACTGCCCGTCGGGTTCTTCCGTTTCCGAAATTCCGGTGGTTCCGGCTTCGAAAAGGTTGGCGATGAGGATATCTTTTTCATCCTCATTCGCGCTGAGTACAATTACGTAATTGGCCAACTAGTTTTTAGCGAAGCGTTTGAAAAAGCTCGCATCCTTCCATTTCGGAACTTCGTTTGTATTTGCCGCTGAACGGATCATCGAAGCCAGCACACGGTTGTACTTGGCGGCGGCATCCTTGTCCAGCGGCTGCTCCAGGTCATCGCCAGGTGCATGATACCGCTCCCGCAGCCAAGTCTGGATCATCTTCTCTTCAGGCGTGCCCTTCTTGTATCCGAACTTGAAGGCCAGCGCGGGCGTGCCGTTGCGGATAAAGCTGTATTGGTCGCTGCGTACAAAACTGTTGCGCTCGGGTGCCGGGTCGGCCCAAACTTCAATACCCGCTTCCTCTGCGCCCTTGCGCGCCAGGTCCCCGAGAGTCGATTCATCGACACCAAGAATCACCAGTGCCTTCAGCGAGAAGAGCGGTAGATACATGTCCATGTTCAGATTACCCACCACCTTTGCCTTCTTCTCTTTGCCAAACACGGGATGTTGGGCATACCAGGTGGAGCCTAGCAATCCCTTCTCCTCACCAGTAAGAGCGATAAAGGCAACACTCCGCTTCAGGTCGATATTGCCTTCTTTCAAGTGTCGAGCCGCTTCAATCAAACTTGCCACGCCACTCGCGTTATCCATTGCCCCGTTGTAGATCTTGTCGCCAGTCAATTTGTCGTTCACGCCAAGATGATCCAGATGTGCAGTCACGACAATGAATTCATTCTTGAGTGCCGGGTCGCTACCTTCGCGAATGCCGATCACATTCTCACTACCCACCTTTGCCTGAACGTAGGCAGCCTTTGCCATCAACTTGCCTGTAAGCGGGAAGCTGGGCAGAGCTTTGCGCTCGTTGGCGAGTTGAAAGATCTCCTCAATCGTGTGGCCACTACCTGCGAAAAACTTCGCAGCGTACGCCGGGTTGATTGTCAGGCTCAATTTCAGGCTATCTTTTGCCGGCGATTTTTCATCAATCGACATGCTGGGCATTAGCCGCGCTAGCGTCGAGCGAGACCACGGAATGTCGCTCGTCCTTGGATTTCCGATCGTCGCCGTCCCGATAGCGCCTGCTTCGATCAGCGCCTTGCCGCGTTCGCCGGCGCTCTGATAATGACTCACCAACGTTCCAGGGATTCCCGCTGGTTGTCCAGTGATGAACACTGCAATCTTGCCCTTCAGATCGACACCCTTCAGATCGTCGTAGTTGTGTTCAGGAATCTTTGTGCCATAACCAACGAAGACCATCTCCGCTTCCACCTTCGGTGCCGGTGCGTTACGGATGCCGATGTTGGCATGTTCACCCAGGGTCAGCTTCTCTTCTTTGCCATCGCGAAGCAGCGTCAGGCTCGACTTTGATTCATCAATCCGTCGCGAGAGAAAGCGCACCTTCTGCATATAGCTCGACGTAGTACCGCCAGGACGCAACCCCACCTTTTCAAATTCAGAAGCAACATATCTGGCAGCAATTTCATAGCCTTCGCTGCCTATGTCGCGACCCTTCAATTCGTCCTTGGCCATCATCTCGACGTGAGCCCACCAGCGGCGGCCTTCTTCTGTCAAGTTGATTTCAGCAGCGCCAAGCGCGGTAGCGATAAGGGCGATGCCCATGCAGCGACGCCACAATCTTGCAATCATGTTCATGAAAAGAAAATCCTCAATAGTAGTCTGAGCAGGACATGTAGTAACCGCACTGGGCGCAGAAGAGCTTGCATTTGCGCTGTTCGAGGCGCAGACTGCACACGGGGCAGTACAACATTGGCTGATCTTCTGAGAGTGGTTCCACGTTTTCGGGAAACGATTCTTTTGGTGTCACGTCCTGATCCATAACTCCACTATTATATGAACGGCGCTACAATCACAGCCATGCGGCGGCCAATTGCAATCCTTACCCTTTTCGGTTTGCTCCTTTCGTGCGGACAAGCCCAACCACCGGTCAAGCGGTCTCCTAATGACCCGCTGATCCCGAGAGAGCCCGTTCGGGGCAAGAACGGAGCGGTAGCCGGCGGCACCGCAGCCTCAGTCGATGCAGGCATGCGCATCTTCAAGATGGGCGGCAATGCCGTCGACGCGGGGGTAGCGACGATGTTCGCTGCGGCCGTTGCCGAGTATTCTCACTTCGGTTTTGGCGGCGAAGCCCCAATCCTGATCCGCACCAAAGACGGC
>JBKJUN010000807.1:0-10300 GCA_046590555.1 Bryobacter sp.
CCGTCGAGTCGTTTGCAATACCTGACGGGTTGACAAGTTCCCGTAGGCCAGATAGGGGGACAATCGGCTACAGCTCGTCTCAGCCGTAACCGGGCTCGACATCTCCATGTGATATCGGACACCGCGTGCCGACAAAAAGCTATCAAGAGTCTCAAACGCCTCCCGCTCTCCACCCCGCTGAGCGAGAGAGCGGCAATCCACTCCAATCCCAACTTCTTTCGCAGTTGGAATCGAGGTGCCGGCAATCGAGCTCACCAAGCTCGGCGGCGCTTCAACGATCAGCTCCGCCATCCGTTCTTCCCAATTCCTCGACCAGCCATCCCGTGATTTTAACCGCCTGACAACACCATTGGCCGGGTACTCCGTCATCGGTGTATTTGTTTCACGTGCCCACTTCCTTACGCGTCTATCCCGCTGATAGCTCGTCCAGTTTCCAGTCTCTTCATGAGACCAAAGATGCGCCACAGGCAACTGCCTCAGCACATCCACCGCCTCCCCAATTTTTACGACCAGACCCTGCCCTAGCCGACGCAACTGCTCATCGAGCTCCACGAGGCTTGCGCGCACAAAGGTGAAGTGCGATGGGTCAAAGTCAGGGGAGGCAATCCACTCCGGCTCTACAATATAGAGCGGTAACACCGGGCCCCGCCGCGCCGCCTCCACCAATGGCCGATGGTCTTCGATCCGTAGGTCGCGCTTAAACCAAACCACCTGATAGCTCATTTGTCGAAAACAATTGGCTCCACGCGCTTCCAGTAGCGGGAGAAGCGCTTCAAGTCCAAATTGCCGCGATAATCAACAAAGGCTACAGCAGGCAATACTTCGACGGGCACCACTGCCTCAAGCTGCTTAATACAGGCTTGAAACTGCGGATTGACGCTCTCTACCGTCACGATCTTCTCAGGTCGCCGTGCCAGCAACTTCGCCGCAACATGTCCCCGCTCAATTTCGGTAGGCAACTCAATCAAGGTCTCATAGAGAAATGCCACTCGCTTCAGGGTCCACTGCTCAGCCTCGATCTCGTCCTCATCGAAAACAAACAGGGCGTCTGCCTTCGGATACTTCAAGTAGGCCGGATTATCTGCAGCCAAACAGTCTGGATGCAACCAAATCAGTTCCTTCATCTTGCCTCAATCCTGAAGAGCTTCTCTTCCAGCTTTTCGTAGCTGCCTTCAAAATCACACCGCCCTCGCACAGGGCATGTCCGGCAGTAGACACCATGCGTGTACTTCTCCAGGTTTTCGCGGTTGAAAAAGTAAGGCTTATGCGAGAACGTACTCGCCACCCACTGCCACGATAGGTTGTTCGACGCCGGGTCCCCATCGAGCAGATGCGATAGAAAGAACAAGGCCCCAGCCTGCCACCGGACACGTCGAAAATGCACTACATAAGCGGCAAACCACATGCGCGAATGATTGTGCAGATAGCCGGTTGCTCGCAGCTCCTTCACGAAGGCATCCATGCAAGCCAGCCCCGTTTCACCCGACGCGATATCCTCCGGCAGCTTCTCTGCATAAGCTCCAGCCGGCAGGCCCGTCTTCAGGTCTTCGCGATTTTCCCACACACCCTTGCCAATCGTTTGATAAAGCCGCTGCCAGTAGTCTCGCCAGGCTAGCTCCGTCACAAACTTCGCCGCATGAAGCTGGTCTTTCACCTTCGAGAACGCCAGCTCCTTGGCTTGCTTCAGCGTTAAGATTCCATGTCGAATGTAAGGGGACAGCCGGGATACGTTGCCGTCGAGATAGTTGCGATTGAACCCGTAGCGGTCTGGCTGAATCGAAGCCAAAACCTGCTCGCCCGCCTCACGCCCACCCCGAATCGGACTGATCTGCCCGTCGCGATCTGCAGCCGAAGGAAACTCCCGGGACAAATAATCCGCCAGCTCTTCGCGGGACGCGAAACTGCGCTGCATCACGATTGCGCCTTTGAAGGAGACTTGTTTCCGCGACAGCGATCACTGCAATAAAGCACGTGTTCCCAGTCCCGTTCCCACTTCTTGCGCCAAACAAATGGCCTCTGGCAGACTAGACAGATCTTCGTTGGTAAATTTTGTTTTTTGACGCCCTGCATACCCGAGCTTTTCCTCTCGGGGACAGCGAAAGCCTAGAATTCGATGTTGCGTGCCTGGCGAATATTCGGGTTTTCAAGCAACTGTGCAAGCACATGCTCTGGAACCGCCGCATCACAGGAGATGATCGCCGTCGCCTTGGCGTGGCCACCCTCATGTGTTGCAGACTCTTCGCGGCCAAGCGAGAAATTGGCAATATTGATGCCATTCTTGCCCATCACCGTCCCTATGTATCCGATGACGCCGGGCACATCTAGATTTTTTAGATAGAGCAGGTAGCCATCGAGCGGTGCCTCACAATAGATCCCGTCCACATTCAGCAAACGAGGCTTATCGAGAATCACTGCTCCTTCAACACTGGTCTTGCCAGCCGAGGTCTCAACCTCGATGCGAATCGAATCGCTGTGGCCAGAGCGCAGCAGGTGGTTCTCATTGATATTCAAACCTCGATCAGCCGCAATCTGCATCGCGTTGATCAGGTTCGCCTTGCTCGCCAGCGACCGCTGCAACAACCCACTCAAGCCCGCATTGCGAACTAGCGTCGTGTTCAGCTCGGCCACTCGGCCAGCATAGGTAAAGCGCACCATTACTGGATTGGAATCGCTAATGAAAGAAGCAAATGTACCCAGTCGCTCGGCCAGCGAAATGTATGGCCCCAGCGCCCGGTACTGCTCCGGCGACAGTGCAGGCATATTCACGGCATTGATGGCGATCCCGTTCTGCAAGTACTCAGCCACCTGTTCGGCAATGCGAATACCAACAATCTCCTGCGCCTCTTCAGTCGACCCGCCAATGTGCGGAGTCGCAATCAGGTTCGGCTGCTTCAGCAGAGGATGATCGGCAGGCAAGGGCTCCGGGTCAAACACGTCCAGTGCCGCCCCACCCAGCTTGCCCGAATCGAGACCCTTCAACAGATCATCGAGATCGACCAACTCGCCGCGAGCGCAATTCACAATGCGCACGCCGTCTTTCATCTTGGCGATAGTCTCGGTGTTTACCATCTTCGTCGTCTCGGGCGTCAGTGCCACATGCAAGGTGATGTAGTCACTCTGCGCAAACAACGTGTTCAGATCCACCAGCGTTACGCTGAGATCTTCCGCCTGCTGCGTGCTCACATAAGGATCAGTTGCGATAATCCGCATACCAAAATTACGGGCGCGCAACACCACTTCGCGCCCAATTGAGCCCAACCCGGCAACACCCAGCGTCTTGCCGCGCAACTCAGTCCCGATAAACTTGCGCTTCTCCCACTTGCCAGCCTTGGTAGACTGGCTTGCATTGGGAATCGAACGCGCCATCGCCAGCATCAGCCCCACCGTGTGTTCGGCAACAGAAATCGCATTGCCACCAGGCGTATTCATCACCAGAATGCCGGCATTGGTTGCAGCCTGCAGATCCACATTATCGACGCCAACACCAGCGCGTCCAACCACGCGCAGCTTTGGTGCCTTCTTGATCAACTCGGCGTTTACCTTCACAGCGGAACGCACCAGAAGTGCATCGCAATCAGAGAGGTGATCCTGGTAAGTCTTCGGGTCGGCCTGGATTACAGTCCATCCAGGTACGGCGGCCAGCAGGTCAAAGCCAGCTTGAGCAATAGGTTCGGCAACAAGAATCTTCATTCGGGTCTAGACAGCAACAGGTTCCTTGGTAATTTCTTTAGATAAGGCCGCTGCGGCGTACACGTTTTGAACTGCGGCCACGCCGCGCCCAAACTCCACGGGTTGACCGTGGGCCGCGAGGATGATTTCGAGTTCCGCGACCATCGCAAAAAGGTCGCCAAAATCGAAATAGCCAAGGTGAGCGACTCGGATGATTTGTCCCTTCATCGAGCCCTGACCGTTGGCAATAATGGACCCGAAGCGGTTGCGGAAGTCCTTCACGATCACGCCGGAATCCATACCCGCAGGGGCACAGATCGCTGTAACCGAAGAGCCGGGATTCTTCCCCGAAAACAATTCAAGACCCAAAGCCGTAGCAGCAGCGCGGGTTGCGATGGCCAACAATTGGGCATTTTTGATCAGATTGTCCATGCCGAGGTTCTTGATGTACTTCAAGGCCTCGTCCATAGCTAATACCAGACTCACGGCCGGCGTCCAGGCGCTCTCGCCGTTGAGAGCATTCTTGCGCTCACGCCGCAAATCAAAGTAGAAGCGTGCGTTCTTCGATTCATCCATACGCTTCCAGGCCCGCTCGCTCACCGATAGGAAAGCAAGTCCTGGAGGAATCATAAACGCCTTCTGTGAACCGCCAATGACAATATCAAGGCCCCACTCATCAATCTTGAGCGGCATCGTCCCTAGGCCCGTAATCGCATCAATCACAAAGAGCGCATCGGTCTTACGAACCGCTTTCGCCATTCCTTCGATATCGTGAGCGGCTCCGGTCGAAGTCTCAGAAGCCTGCACAAACACACCACGAATATTGAGATTTGCTTCAAGTGCGGCAGCAACTTGCTCTGGCGTCACAACACTGCCATAGGGCTGTTCGATCACGGTCGGCTTCAAGCCGAACGCTTTGGTCAATGCCGTCCAGCGCTCGCCAAACTTACCAGCGGTGCAAACCAGCACTTCTTCGCCACAAGAGAAGCAGTTTTGAACAGTCGCTTCCATCGCTCCGGATCCCGAAGCAACCAGTACGATGACGTCGTTCTGAGTCTGCATAACTTCTTTAAGGCCAGACAGCACAGACTTATAAACCTTGCGGAAGTCTTCCGTCCGGTGATGGATATCCGAACCCATCATGGCGTGAAGAGCCTGAGGCAAAAGTGGTGTCGGTCCCGGGGTTAGTAGGCGATTTTTCTTGATGTACATAGTGGGATTTGCAACAAAACGGATAATCCGGGGGTGTATTCACTAGAATAGCAAACAGCATGAGTTTGACAGAGCATATCCAAAAGGACATGGTCGAAGCGATGAAGGCGAAGCAAGAGCTGCGCCTCAGCGTCGTTCGCGCCATCAAAACGGCCCTATTGAAGTACAAAGCCGACAACATGAAAGACCCCGACGAAGCCACCGAGCAGTCGATGCTCAAAACGCTGGCCAAGCAGCGCATGGATTCGATCGAACAGTTCACCGCCGGTAATCGCCCTGAGCTAGCCGAAAAAGAAGCTGCCGAGCTTGTAATCATTGAAGGCTATCTGCCCCAGAAGGCCAGCGCCGAAGACATCGCCGCCGCTGTAGAAGCCGCCATCGCTGAAACTGGCGCAACAGGCAAAGCCCAGATGGGCGTAGTCATGAAAGCCGCCACGGCCAAGCTTGTTGGCAAGAACGTCGACGGCAAGGCGCTGAGCGAATTGGTCAAGTCCAAGCTGCCCTAATTCTACGAATGGCACTTGCATCCGGCGATCAACTTGGTCCTTACAAAATCCTCTCTCCGCTGGGTAAAGGCGGGATGGGCGAGGTATATCGTGCCCACGATTCGCGGCTGAACCGTGATGTTGCCATCAAAGTCTCGAACTCACAGTTCAGCGAGCGATTCGCCCGCGAGGCACGGTCTATTGCTGCGCTGAATCACACCAACATCTGTCATCTTTACGACGTTGGTCCCGACTATCTGGTCATGGAACTGGTTGAGGGTCAGGAACTGCGCGGCCCGCTGAGATTTGCGGAAGCGCTTCCCATCATCCGCCAGTTGATCGATGGTATTGAGGCTGCCCACGAGAAGAATATTATCCACCGTGACCTAAAGCCAGCCAACATCCAGCTAACCCCAGAGGGCATAGTCAAGATTCTCGATTTTGGACTGGCCAAAGCTGCAGAGCCGTTAATCGCGAGTGAAGGCAACGATTCAAATTCCCCAACGCTCAGTTTGGATGAAACCAAGGCCGGCGTCATACTCGGCACAGCCGCCTACATGGCCCCTGAACAAGCAAAGGGCAAAAATGCTGACAAACGCTCTGACATTTGGTCTTTTGGCGTTATCGTCTATGAGTTGCTAACAGGCAAACGGCTCTTTACCGGCGAATCTGCGATCGATCTGCTAGGCAAGGTAATCAACCAGGATATCGATCTAGCGGCCGCTCCACAGGCCTCGCACAGGCTACTCCGATGGTGCCTCGAAAAAGACCGTAAAGACCGACTACAGTCTATTGGCGACGCTCGAAGACTGCTCTTAGAAGCAACCGCCCCTGCCGCTACTTTTCCCGCCTCAAGACCTCTCTACAAGCAATCTCCCGTTTGGCTTCTTGCTGCAATATCGGCATGCTCGCTAGCTTATGCGCTCTGGCTGCGCCCCCCTGATAACTCTAATTCGCCTATCCGTTTGACGATAACTTTACCTCCGGGACAGGAAATCATCAGCGCTCCCGCCATCTCGCGTGATGGACGCCGCATCGCCTATGCAGCCAAACAAGGACCTGATGAACCGCTCCTTTACCTGCGGGATTTGAACTCCTTTGAGGAGCGTTTGGTCCCGGGCACTGCGGGTGCCAAAATGCCCTTCTTTTCGCCCGATGGGAAATGGGTCGGCTTCTTTGCGCAGAGCTTCCTGAACAAAGTTGAGATTTCTGGAGGGTCTCCCACTCGTCTGGCCGAAGCTCCATTTCCATTTGGTGGCTCCTGGTTCGACGACGACACTATCGTCTACACTCCCTCCCTCGGATCTGGCCTTTTTAGAATGCAGGCATCTGGCGGCACGCCTAAACAGCTCACCAACCCGGATGACGAAGCGTCGGGTTACGCCCATGTCTCCCCCCAGATACTGCCTGGCGGCAAGCAAATTCTTTACAACACGTGGGGCCTATCGCAAGGAAGCAAAATCTACTCTTTTGAAACCGGAAAATCAGAATTGATACTGCCCCAAAAGAATCTAAATGCCGCACTCTATGTTCCCGGAAGACTTCTCGTAAACGATGACGCATCAGGATTGAGGTCTGCCCTCTTTACTCTTACAAAGCCTTCCAGAACTAGCGCAGATACTTTTCTGATACCAAACGTTTATTCGGATATCGAGAATGAAAGTCGCCCGTGGATGGCTGTCTCGGATTCGGGCACTGCCGTTCTGGCTCCAGGGAATGTAGCCAGAACATCGTTGGTATGGCTGGATCGTCAGGGCAAAATCGCTCCGGCACTCAAAGAGCAAGGCCCCTACCGGGAGTCCGCGCTTTCGCCCAACGGCGACCGGGTAGTCGTAAGGCACGGCCTTGACCTGTGGGTCCACGATTTGGTCCGCGACTCTCGCACTTTGCTCAGTTCTGAGAGCGGAAACAGCATGATTCCTATCTGGAGCCGCGATGGCCTTCGAATCATCTTCGGTTCCAACCGAAGTGGAAATTGGGAAATCTATTTACAAACCGCTGACGGTTCCAAACCCGCCGAGCTGATGTTTAAGCTTCCAGGGAATCAGTTCCCCTGCTCGATCCTCTCAGACGGTACACTCTTGTTTCGTGAGATGAAAGCGACCAGTGGAAGCGATCTCTGGGTCCGGACACCGGACGGTAAGATTGAGCCGCTTCGAGTCACGAACTTCAACGAAAACGTCGCTCAGATTTCTCCAGGGCCCGGCCCACTTTGGGTGGCCTATTCTTCCGATGAATCCGGGCGTAATGAAGTGTTCATGCAGTCCTTTCCGTCCGGGCAAAACAGAATTGCCGTTTCCAGTGGCGGCGGTTTTCTGCCGCGCTGGTCCCGCGATGGTAGAGAGCTTTTCTATCTCACAGGAACTTCTATCATGTCTGTTCAAATCAGGCCTAATGGCAGCCTCGGAACTGCACAGAAAATCGTGGATCTTCCCGATGTTTTCGTCAAAGAACGCTTCCAGTCCTACGACGTCTCACCCGACGGCAAGCGTTTCCTGATGCACCTGCGTGAACCAGGCTCCGTGCCAAGGCAATTGAATGTCATCCTCAACTGGAACAAATAGAGTTCGGCAAGGGATCACGCCTCCAGGCTAGAGCACTAAAAGCGAATCTACAAACCGGGTTCCACGAGCCAATTCCCTGATTCCTGCATCTGCAGTCACCAGTTGTGCTTGCTGGCTATAGGCCAGCATCAACAACTGCATATCGGCAACTTGACCACCACCAATCAGCTTGGCTCTCTCAAGCGAGCTAAGCTCCGTGAGATCAACGTCCATACTCCAAAACACATGGTCGCTCTTTGCACAAGTCTGCTCAAGCCCACCCAGCGCTTGTGCAAGCGATGTATGCGTGCCTCCAAGTAACTGGTACACAACTCGAAGATACCCGGCTTGAGTCGCAGGACAACTCGCCCAAGGCCGGGTTTTTAACTTATGGAACCAGCCATAGGCTCTCGCATGCAAGCTATGCTCCGGAAAGCTCAGCCTGACAAGGACGTTAACGTCCAGGAGATAGCGTACGCCTGACCTCTTCTTCTTCGTCCTGTCTTTGCCATTCCTTCACCGTTTCGCTGGTTAAAGGTGGTGATCCGGGCGGAAGATCAAACACTACCCAGCCATTCTTGGTCTTGAATTTCGGCAGGCTCTCCGACCCCCTGTAAACAAGGTCAGACGCCGCTTGCCCCAAAGAAATATGCCGCTTCTCGGCATACTCTTTGATCGCTTCGTAAGCGTGATCTTCAAGATTCAAAGTGGTCCGCATTTGATGCGATTATACCGAATCAGGCGCATCAACTCTTCAAGCCGGACGCACAAACCAGTCCTGCGGCACATGCCGAGGACTTCCCTCGATTCAGGGAATTGTTTGTGGAGTATCATGTGGACTAAAGTCCACATATGGAAACAATCCAGGTCGTTCTCGACAAGAAGCTATTGCAGGCAACGGATCGCGCAGCAAAAAGGACCAAGCGCAATCGTTCGGCTCTGGTTCGCGACGCGCTTCGTGAGCACTTGGTCAAATTGGAATTGAAAGCACTGGAAGATCGAGATCGTGCCGGATACCTTGCACTGCCTCAGTCTGTTGAAGAGTCGGCACTCTGGGAGCTAGAGGCCGCATGGCCGCCAGAATAACTCAAATAGAGATACGCCTTTTTAATTTCGCGCCTCCCGACAAGAAGCGGCCGGTTCTCATCTTGACACGGGACAGCTCTTTGGCTTACCTCACAACCGCAACCGTAGCGCCAATCACGAGTTCTATCCGCGGTGTGCCATCAGAAGTCTTACTCGACGAATCCGATGGAATGAAATCACCTTGCGTGGTGAATCTCCACAATGCAATCACAGTTGCACAGCATCGGTTGGGAAGGCGGATTACCCAGTTGAATCCGGCACGCATGCGAGAAGTCTGCAAGGCCCTGAGCTTCTGCCTTGGCTGCGATCAACCCTAATCCCAGTTTCCGAATATCAACTCTTCAAACCGGACGCACAAACCAGTCCTGCGGCACATGCCCCTCAGGCAGCAGCGCCCCCTTCTCGAGGTAGCAAGCCTTCGAAGCAAAACTCGCCGCATGCGGGTCATGCGTCACCATCACCACCGTCTTGCCATGCTCCTGATTGAGCGTCCGCAGCATCGTCAGCACATCCTGCGCACTTTGGGAATCGAGGTTGCCCGTCGGCTCATCGGCAAGAATCAAATCCGGATCCGTCACCAGTGCCCGCGCAATCGCCACCCGCTGCTCCTGCCCACCAGACAACTGCTTCGGCAGATGCGTCAACCGGTCCCCCAGCCCTACCAACGACAACGCCGTCGTCGCGTGTTCCCGCCGCTCCTTCGCATTCAGATTGGTCAACAACAACGGCAGTTCCACATTCTCAATCGCCGTCAACACCGGAATCAGATTGAAGCTCTGAAAGACAAAGCCCACGTGCACATTCCGCCACTGTGCCACCTGCTTGTCCGACAACGTCCGCAGGTCTTGCCCCGACACATCAATGGTCCCGCTTGTCGGCCGCTCCATCGCAGCAATCAAATAAAGCAGCGTAGACTTACCCGACCCCGAAGGCCCCATCAGAGCGACAAACTCACCCTTACGAATCTCAATCGACGCATCCTTAAGCGCTGTCACCTCAAACTGATCGCGCTTATAAACCCGCGTCAGATCCCGCGTCTCGATCACGACTTCGGTCATTTTGCAGCTCCCTTTGCCTTCACCTTCGCGCCATCCTTCAAATCTGCTGGTGGATTCAAGACCAGATCTTCCCCACCAATCAGACCCTCTTCCACTCGCATGCCTTCGCTGGTTGTACCCGTCACCCGAACCGCACGGCGGATCACCTTGCCACCCAGCAAAATATAAACCGCATCGTTGCGCACCGCCGCAGAGGGAACATACACAACCGGCTTTGCTGCAGTCACTGCACTTCCAGCCTTTGCCT
>JBKJUN010000850.1:0-1969 GCA_046590555.1 Bryobacter sp.
CCAAGGCCGGTGCCTACATCGTCAGCCCCTTCGTCGGCCGTCTCGATGACATCGCCCAGCTCGGCATGGAACTGATCGAATCCATCTGCACCATCTATGGTAACTACGGCTACACCACTCAGGTCCTTGCAGCTAGCCTTCGAAGCCCTCTCCACGTTGCGCAAGCCGCTGAAATTGGCGCCGACATCGGCACCATGCCTTTCAAAACTCTTGACATGATGTTCAACCATCCCCTCACCGACAAGGGTCTCGAGATCTTCCTCAAGGATTACGCCAAGGCTTTCGCCGACAAAAAGTAGGTTCCCATGTTTAATCTGTTCCGGCGTGCTACGCCGGAAGAGAAGGAGCGCCTCCGGCTTGAGGCGCTCCTCAAAAATAGTAGAAGTATCGAGGGCATGCTCACAGATTTTGTCGAGTATCTGCTCTACTTCACGTACGAAGTGCGCGGGGTTACCTACCACGCCGCTCAGGACGTCAGTGCAATCGAAGGCGCGGATCCGGCAAGCTTCGGCAACCTGTTGGGGCCCATAACCGTGCGTTACTCCACCACCAACCCGGCTAACTCCATGGTGCTTTCACAAAATTGGAGTGGCCTCAAACGAAACGAAATCAAAGGAACCATTTAGAAATGTACAAACTTCTCATCGCCGCCACCATGCTGGCAACCCTCATCGGCGGACAGGCCTTCGCAGCCGCCAAGCCCAAGACCGTCATCCACGTCATTAATGTGAAGTTTAAGGATGACGCCAAGAAGGAAGACGTGGCTAAAGCCATCGCCGCAATCGAAACCGTAGCCGGCAAATACAAGGGCATCAAGAACGTCTGGCTCAATCCAATCCTCGTTCAGGGCGGCCCCTCCAAGTTCACCCACGTCCTCGTTATGGAATTCGAATCCGTAGAATCACTCAAGAAGTACACTGATTCCCCCGAACAGAAGGAATGGTACAAGCTCTGGCTCCCAGTTCGTGAGCTCTCAAACACTTCCGACGTCTCCAACTAGTCCCATTTTAAAATTGAATCAAGAGGGCGCTCGCCGAAAGGCTGGTGCCCTCTTTTTGTTAAGCTCGAAAGCAATGTTCACTCGCCGCGAAGCCCTCCTCCCTGCCGCTGCAGCTCTATACAGCGCCCCCTCAGACGAGCTCTGCTTCCGCAGTGCCATTGAACTCGCCCAGCTCATCAAGGCAAAGAAACTCTCCGCCCGCGAAAACCTCGCCGCCCACCTGAAGCAAATCGAACGAGTCAACCCCAAGCTCAATGCCATTGTCACCCTCGCCATCGATCAGGCCCAACAAGCAGCCAAACTCGCCGACGAGCAACAAGCGAAAGGCAAGCCACTAGGCCCCCTGCACGGCCTCCCCATAGCGCACAAGGATCTCGTCAACACCAAAGGCATCCGCACCACTTTTGGCTCACCACTCTTCAAAGACAATATCCCCACGGCAAACGACCTCATCGTAGACCGCCTGCAAGCAGCAGGTGCAATCACCATTGGCAAAACCAACACCCCGGAATTCGGTGCCGGCTCACAAACATTCAACACGATCTTCGGTGCCACCCTGAACCCCTATGACACCACCAAGACCTGCGGCGGCTCAAGCGGCGGCGCAGCCACGGCGCTGGCCTCAGGCATGATCCCCATCGCCGATGGCAGCGACATGGGCGGCTCCTTGCGCAACCCTGCCTCCTTCTGCAACATTGTTGGCTTTCGCCCCTCCATCGGCCGTGTCCCCGCCAGAGGCGCGCTCTTCCCCTGGTTCACGCTCAGCACTGCAGGCCCAATGGCCCGAAGTGTCGCCGATCTCGCGCTGCTCCTTAGCGCCATCTCAGGACCAGATTCAAAAGTCCCTAACTCCCTCCCGGAACCCGGCAACACCTTCCGCCAACTACTCAACAAGACCTTCAAGGGCACCCGCATTGCCTGGTTCAAAGACCTCAACGGCAACCCCTTCGATCCCCGAACCCTTGCCGT